>NZ_JBTMMT010000078.1:0-28203 GCF_055517075.1 Micromonospora sp. DSM 43699 | reverse complement strand
ACCCCGATCAACCGGAAACTCCCCCACCCCGTCCCCACCCGAGACCAACAACTCCCACAACTGATCCGGACTCTCCACCCCACCCGGATACCGACACGCCATCCCCACGATCGCGATCGGCTCGTCGGAGCCTGCGGCGACGCCGGCCGTCGGCTCGGCGGTCGCCGCGCGCACGCCAGCTAACTCGGACCATACGTGGTCGGCGAGCGCGGCCGGGGTCGGGTAGTCGAAGACCAGCGTCGAGGCCAACCGCAGCCCGGTCGCCGCGTTGACCCGGTTACGCAGGTCCACCGCCGTCAACGAATCGAAACCCAACTCCCGGAACGCCCGATCCGCCGGCACCGCCTCCGCCCCACCGTGCCCGAGCACCTGGGCCACGAGACCCCGCACCAGCAGCGCGACCTGTGCACGGCCCTCGTCCTCGGTGAGCCCGGCGAGTCGCCCGGCCCACCCGCCGGTGTCCCGTCCCGCCTGCCGGCGGGTCGTGGTCGGTCCGGCGAGGGTACGCAGCATGGGCGGCACGGTCCCGTCGGTGGCCGCCGCGCGCAGGGCGGGCAGGTCGACCACCATGGGCACCAGGGCCGGCCGGCCGGCACCGCATGCGGCGTCGAAGAGCTCCAGCCCGGTCTGCGCGCTCATCGACATGAGGCCGGCCCGGGCCGACCGGGCCCGGTCCGTCTCGGACACCGAGGCGGCCATGCCGTCCGTGTCCCACATACCCCACGCGAGACTGACCCCCGGCAGACCCGCCTGACGCCGGACCACCGCCAGGGCGTCCAGAAACGCATTGCCTGCCGCATACGCCGCCTGCCCCGGCGAACCCAACACACCCGCCACGGACGAGAACAGCACGAACAGATCCAGATCCAGACCCGCCGTCGCCTCGTGCAGCCACCACCCGGCGGTGACCTTGGGAGCCAACACACCCGCCAACCGTTCCGGGCTGATCGCCGAGACCACCCCGTCGTCCAACACACCCGCCGTGTGCACCACACCCGCCAACCGACCCCCCGAGACCACCCCGGCGACCAGCCCCGCCACCTGCTCCCGATCCGTCACGTCACATGCCACCACCCGCACCGACGCACCCAGACCCGACAACCGCTCCACCAACACGTCCACACCCCGGGCCCCAGGGCCCTGCCGCGACGCCAGCACCAACGACCGCACCCCATACGCCGCGACCAGATGCTCCGCCACCAGCGCGCCCAGCGCACCCGTACCACCGGTCACCAGCACCGCGCCCTCACCGAGAGGCGACACCGACCCCGCCGACGCCCGCACCAGACGCGGCACGAACACGCCGCTCTCGCGGACGGCCAGTTGGTCGTCCCCGCCCCCTCTCACCACGCCGGCGAGCGTGGCGAGCAGCGCCGGCTCCACGTCGGCGTCGAGGTCGGCGAGGACGATCCGGCCCGGGTGTTCCGACTGGGCCGACCGCAGCAGGCCCCAGACGGCGGCCCCCGCCAGGTCCGCGATCGGGTCCCCGTCCCGCGCCGACACCGCGCCCCGGGTCAGCACCACCAGCCGCGTTTCGGCCAGGGCATCGGCGGCCAGCCACTCCTGGACCGCACGTAGCACGTCGGACGTCACCGTCCGTACCGTCTCGGGTAGGCCATCGGCCGGCTCGGCCACGCCGAGGACCGGCAGCACGAGCGCCTGGGGCGCGTCCGCACCCGCCGCGACGGCGTCCAGCACGGCCGCCACGTCCGGGTACGCCGGCAGCCCGGCCCGGGTCACCAGTTCCTCCGCACCGCCGGTCAGGAGCGCCCAGCCGGACGGCTGCCGGGCCGTCGGCGCCTCGCCGGCCTGCCAGCGCACCTCGAACAGCGACCGGGCCGCCGCGCCGGGGGCGGGCAGACCGGTCATCTCACGCAGGACGAGGGAGTCCACGGACACCACCGGCGCACCCGACCCGTCGGAAGCGACCAGCCGCACCGCGCTACCCGCCCGGGTCAGCCGTACCCGCAGGACCGAGGCGCCGGACGCGTGTACCTGCACGCCCCCGAACACGAACGGCACCCGCGGACCACCGGTCTCCCCCACGAGCAGCAACCCGACCGGATGCAACGCGGCATCCAGCAACGCCGGATGCACACCGAACCGGACAGCCTCCCCCACCACCTCACCCGGCAACGCGACCTCGGCAAACACCTCACCATCACCGACCCACACCCGCCGCAACCCCTGAAACACCGACCCATACCCCAGGCCATGCCCGGCAAGCGTCTCGTACCAACCCGCCAGATCCACCTCGGACACCCCGACCGGCGGCCACACACCCACCGTCGGCTCGTCCGGCACAGACGTCTCGAGGATGCCCTCCGCGTGCCGCACCCAGCCCGCTTCGGGGTCGTCGTCCTGGCGCGAGTAGATGGCCACGGCGCGCTGCGCGGAGCCGTCGGACGCCTCCACCCGTACCTGGACGCGCACACCGCCCGCCTCGGGTACGACCAGCGGCGCGGCGACGGTGAGTTCGCGTACCCGGGAGACGCCGACCTCGTCGCCGGCCCGCACGGCCAGCTCCACGAGCGCGGTGCCCGGGACCAGCGTCACGCCGGACACCGCATGGTCCGCCAGCCAGGGGTGTGTGGCCAGCGACAGCCGGCCGGTGAGCACCACCTCGTCGCCACCGGCCAGGTCCACTGCCGCACCGAGCATCGGGTGCCCGGCGTCGCCCAGCCCGGCCCCGGACACGTCGCCGACCCGGGGACGGCCCGCCCCGGGCCAGTACCGCTGGTGCTGGAACGCGTACGTCGGCAGGTCGACCCGCCGCGCGCCCGCACCGGCGAACCACTGCGCCCAGGTGACCGCAACCCCATGGACGTGCAGCTCACCCAGGGCAGCGAGCAGGGCCTCCACCTCGGACCGATCCCGACGCTGCGCAGCGACCGCGAGCACACCCCCGTCACCCGGCAAGATGTCACCGGCCAACGCGGTCAACACACTCTGCGGACCCACCTCCAGGAACGTGTCGACACCAGCAGCCCGCAGGGCCGCCACACCATCGGCGAACCGCACCGCCTCCCGCACATGCCGCACCCAGTAGTCGACACCGGTCAACTCCTGCGGATCAGCCAACGCCCCGGTCAGATTCGACACCACAGGCAGTAGCGGTGACGTGAAGGTCAACCCCGCGACCACGGCCCGGAACTCGGCGAGCATCGGCTCCATCAACGGACTGTGGAACGCATGACTCACCACCAACCTGCGCGTCCGCACACCCCGACCCCGCCACACCGCCTCCACCTCGTCCAAAGCCGCCAACTCACCAGACACCACCACCGACGACGGCCCATTCACCGCCGCCACACCCACCCGGTCATCCATGCCACCCAAGGTGGCCACCACGTCCACCTCGGACGCGTTCACCGCCAACATCCCACCACCCGCCGGCAACGCCTGCATCAACCGACCCCGCGCCGCCACCAACACACACGCATGCTCCAGCGACAACACCCCCGCCACGTACGCGGCGGTGACCTCCCCGACCGAATGACCACCCACGAAGTCCGGCACCACACCGAACGACTCCACCAACCGGAACAACGCCACCTCGACCGCGAACAACCCCGCCTGCGTAAACACCGTCCGATCTAACAACCCCGCCTCAACCGAGCCCACCTCGGCAAACAACACCCCCCGGAGCGGCTGCGGCAGTGCCCGGTCCAGATACCCACACACCTCGTCAAGGGCCGACGCGAACACCGGGAACGCCTCGTACAACTCCCGACCCATCCCGGCGCGCTGCGCACCCTGACCGGAGAAGAGCAGGGCGAGGTGCCCACGCTGTTCCGGGGTGCCGGTCAGCACCGGGCCCGACGGCTCACCGGCGGCGAGGGCGCGCAGGGCAGCCAGCAGGTCCTCACGGTCGGCGGCGGTCACCACGGCCCGCTGTTCGAGGGCCGGGCGGGTCGTCACCGACGACCAGCCCACGTCCACCGGACGCAACGTCTCGTCGCCTGCCAGCCAGTGGGCCCACCGGCCCGCCTGCGCGGCCAGGACCGTCTCCGACCGCGCCGACAGCAACACCGGCACCACCACCGGCACCCACAGCTCCGCAGCCTCGGTCACATCCGCCGTCGGCGGCTGCTCGATGATCACATGCGCATTCGTGCCGGAGATCCCGAACGACGACACCGCCGCCCGACGCGGCCGATCCACCACCGGCCACGGCATCGCCTCCGTCGCCAACGCCACCGCCCCCGCCGACCAGTCCACATGCGGCGACGGCTCATCCACATGCAACGACGCCGGCACCAGACCATGCCGCATCGCCATAACCATCTTGATCACACCCGCCACACCCGCCGCCGCCTGCGTGTGACCAAGATTCGACTTCACCGACCCCAACAACAACGGCCGACCCCCCGACCGACCCTGCCCATACGTCGCCAACAACGCCTGCGCCTCGATCGGATCACCCAGCGTGGTCCCGGTGCCATGCGCTTCGACAACATCCACATCCGCCGTCGACAGCCGCGCGTTGGCAAGAGCCTGACGAATCACCCGCTGCTGCGACGGACCATTCGGCGCCGTCAACCCATTCGACGCACCATCCTGGTTCACCGCACTACCCCGCACCACCGCAAGAACCCGGTGCCCACGCCGCTGCGCATCGGAAAGCCGCTCCACCAGGAGCACACCCACACCCTCACCCCAGCCGGTACCGTCCGCCGACGCCGCAAACGACTTACACCGACCATCAGCCGACAGACCCCGCTGCCGGGAGAACTCCACGAACGTCCCCGGCGTCGCCATCACCGTCACACCACCGGCCAGCGCCAGATCACACTCCCCCGACCGCAACGCCTGCGCCGCCAGGTGCAGGGCGACCAGCGACGACGAACACGCGGTGTCGACGGTGACCGCCGGACCCTCCAGACCGAAGGTGTACGCCACCCGACCCGACAGGACACTGCCCGACGTACCCGTACCGACATATCCCTCGGCGTCCGGAGGAAGGTCGGCCAGCCGCGAGGCGTAGTCGTGGTACATCACACCCGCGAACACACCCGTGCTGCTGCCGCGCAACCGCTGCGGATCCAGCCCGGCCGACTCGAACGACTCCCACGACGCCTCCAGCAGCAACCGCTGCTGCGGGTCCATGGCGACCGCCTCACGCGGCGAGATCCCGAAGAACCCCGGGTCGAAGTCCGCCGCCCCGGCCAGGAAACCGCCGTGCCTGGTGTACGAGGTGCCACTGCGGTCCGGGTCCGGATCGAACAACGACCCCAGGTCCCAGCCCCGGTCGGCCGGGAACTCGGAGATGCCCTCCCCGCCGCTGGCCAGCAGTGCCCAGAGCTGGTCCGGGCTGTCGACCCCGCCCGGGTAGCGGCAGGCCATCCCCACGATGGCGATCGGCTCGTCGGCGTCGACGGCCCGCACCGTCGACCGCCGGGCGGTGATCTGGCCGGAGACCTGCTCGTAAAGGTGCTCGGCGAGCGCGGCCGGGGTCGGGTGGTCGAAGACCAGCGTCGAGGCCAACCGCAACCCGGTCGCCGCGTTGACCCGGTTACGCAGGTCCACCGCCGTCAACGAATCGAAACCCAACTCCCGGAACGCCCGATCCGCCGGCACCGCCTCCACCCCACCGTGCCCGAGCACCTGCGCCACCAGACCCCGCACCAGCAGCGCGACCTGTGCACGGCCCTCGTCCGGGGTCAGGCCGGCCAGCCGGTCGGCCCAGTCGCCGCCCTGGCCGACCTGCCGACGGGCGACCGTCGCACCGACCAGGGCGCGCAGCACCGCCGGCACCTGGCCGCCGGCACCGAGGGCGGCCCGCATCGCCGGTACGTCGAGCACCGCAGGCACGAGCGCCGGCTGGCCCGCTCCCAGGGCGGCGTCGAGCAGTTCCAGTCCGGTCCGCGCGCTCATCGGGGTGACACCCGCACGCGCCGAACGGTTGCGGTCGGCCTCGGACACCGAAGCCGCCATACCCGGGGTGTCCCACATCCCCCACGCCAGACTGACCGCCGGCAGACCCACCTGCCGACGCTGCACGGCAAGCGCGTCCAGGAACGCGTTGCCCGCCGCGTACGACGCCTGACCCGGGGAACCGAGGACCCCCGCCATCGACGAGAACAGCACGAACAGGTCCAGGTCCAGCCCTGTCGTCGCCTCGTGCAACAGCCAACCGGCCGACACCTTCGGCGCCAGCACATCCGCCAGCCGTTCCGCGGTGATCGACGAGACCACACCGTCGTCGAGCACACCGGCGGTGTGCACCACACCGGCCAGCCGACCGGGAACACCGGCCACCAGCCCTGCCACCTGCTCCCGGTCCGTGACGTCACAGGCCACCACCCGGACTGCGGCACCCAGGCCGGACAACCGCTCCACCAGCACGTCCGCACCCGCAGCTGCCGGACCCTGCCGCGACACCAGCAGCAACGACCGCACGCCGTGCGCGGTGACCAGATGCTCGGCCACCAGGGCGCCGAGCGCCCCGGTACCGCCGGTGACCAGCACGGTGCCCTCACCGACAACCGGCGTGCCCCCCGCCGACGCCCGCACCAGACGCGGCACGAACACGCCGCTCTCGCGGACGGCGAGCTGACCGCCAGTCGGGGCCGGGTCGGCGGCGACCCGGGTCAGCAGGGCGAGGGCGCCCGCGTCCAGGTCGTCGACGTCGGCCAGGACGACGCGGCCCGGGTGCTCTGTCTGGGCCGAGCGCAGCAGGCCCCACGCGGCGGCGCCCGCCAGGTCGGTCACCGGTTCTCCGTCCCGGGTGGCCACGGCCCTCCGGGTCACGACGACGAGCTTCGTGTCGGCGAGCGCGCCGGCCGCCAGCCAGGTCTGTACGGCGGCCAGCACGTCGGCGGTGACCGCGCGGACGGTGTCCGGGACGGACGCCCCGGGGCCCGCGGCGGAGAGCGGCAGCAGCAGCGCGCGCGGCACCTCGGTCCGCCCCGCGTCGACCGCCTCGACAAGCGCCTCGACGGTCGGGAACGCCGGGAGGTCCAGGCCGCCGACCGGCAGGCCTCCGGAGAGCAGCACCCAACCGGAGGTTTCGTCGGCCGGGGTGACCTCCTCGGGCTGCCACGCGAGCGCGAACAGCGACCGGGCCGCCGCGCCGGAGGCCGGCAGACCGGTCATCTCGCGCAGGACGAGGGAGTCCACGGACACCACCGGCGCACCCGACCCGTCGGAAGCGACCAACCGCACCGCACTACCCACCCGGGTCAACCGCACCCGCAGAACCCCCGCCCCGGCAGCGTGCACCTGCACACCCCCGAACACGAACGGCACCCGCGGACCACCGGCCCCCTCCACCAGCAACAACCCGACCGGATGCAACGCGGCATCCAGCAACGCCGGATGCACACCGAACCGGACAGCCTCCCCCACCACCTCATCCGGCAACGCGACCTCGGCAAACACCTCACCATCACCGACCCACACCCGCCGCAACCCCTGAAACACCGACCCATACCCCAGGCCATGCCCGGCAAGCGTCTCGTACCAACCCGCCAGATCCACCTCGGACACCCCGACCGGCGGCCACACACCCACCGTCGGCTCGTCCGGCACAGACGTCTCGAGCACGCCGTCGGCGTGCCGCACCCAGTCGGCCTCCGGGTCACCCTCCGACTGGGCGTGGACGGCCACCGGCCGGCTGCCGGTCTCGTCGGCGGGACCGACGCGCACCTGCACACGCACCCCGCCGGTCTCGGGCAGCACCACCGGCGCGGCGATGGTCAGCTCCCGTACCCGGGACGCGCCCACCTCGTCGCCGGCCCGGACGGCCAGCTCGACGAGGGCGGTGCCGGGCACGATGACCGCGCCGGCGACGACGTGGTCGGCGAGCCAGGGGTGGGTGGCGACGGACAGCCTGCCGGTCAGGACGACCATGTCCTCCCCTGCGACGGTGACCGCCGCGCCGAGCAGCGGGTGCCCGGCGGCCCCGAGTCCGGCTCCGGTGACGTCGCCCGCGCGGGCCCGGCCCACGCCGAGCCAGTAGCGCTCGTGCTGGAACGCGTAGGTCGGCAGGTCGACCCGCTGCGGGTCCGTTCCGGCGTACCACTGGGTCCAGGTGACGGGGACACCGGTGACGTGCAGCTCGGCCAGGGCGTGCAGCAGGGCCTGCCCGGCGGACCGCTCCCGCCGCTGCGCGGCGACCACCAGGGCGTCGTCGGCGAGCAGGTCGGCGTTCAGAGCGGTGAGGACGCTCTGCGGGCCGATCTCCAGGTAGGTGCCGGCACCGGCGTCCCGGAGGGCGGCGACGCCGTCGGCGTACCGGACGGCCGCACGGACGTGCCGCACCCAGTAGTCGGCGTGGGTCAGCTCCTGCGGGTCGGCGAGCGCGCCGGTCAGGTTCGACACGACGGGCACCAGCGGCGCCCGGAACGTCAGGCCGGCGAGGACGGCCCGGAAGTCGGCGAGCATCGGCTCCATCAGCGGGCTGTGGAACGCGTGGCTCACCCGCAGACGACGGGTCCGCACGCCCCGGCCCTGCCAGGCGGCCTCCACCGCGTCGAGCACGTCGACGGCCCCCGAGACGACGACGGCGTTCGGCCCGTTGACGGCAGCGATGCCGAGCCGGTCGGTCAGGCCGTCCAGGGAGGCGAGCACCTCCGCCTCCGACGCGGCCACGGCCAGCATCCCGCCGCCCGTCGGAAGGGCCTGCATCAGCCTGCCCCGGGCGGCGACCAGCGCGCACGAGTCGGCCAGGGACAGCACCCCGGCCACGTGGGCGGCGGTGACCTCGCCGATGGAGTGCCCGCCGACGAAGTCGGGCACCACACCGAACGACTCGACCAGCCGGAACAGCGCCACCTCGACCGCGAACAGCCCGGCCTGGGTGAAGACGGTCTGGTCCAGCAGCTCCGCCTCGGGCGAGCCCTCGGCAGCGAACAGCACGTCACGGAGCGGCTGCGGCAGCAGCCCGTCCAGATGCCCGCACACCTCGTCGAGCGCCGAGGCGAACACCGGGAACCCGTCGTACAACTCCCGACCCATGCCGGCGCGCTGCGCGCCCTGGCCGGAGAAGAGGACGGCGAGCCGGCCGCGCGCCGGCCCCGTACCGGCGACGACCCCGACGGCGGGCGAGCCGGCGGCGAGCGCCCGCAGCCCGGCGAGCAGTTCGCCCCGGTCGGCGGCGGCGACCACGGCGCGGTGTTCGAGGACGGCGCGGCTGACCACTGACGACCAGCCGACGTCCACCGGGAGCCGGGTTTCGTCGGCGGCGAGCCGGCGGGCCCAGCGGTCGGCCTGCGCGGCGAGCGCGGCGTCGGAGCGGGCGGAGAGCAGCACCGGGGCGGGCCGGGCCCGGCCCGGCGTCGTCCCGGCCGGGACCGGCCGGGTGTCGGCGGGCGGCTGCTCGATGACGACGTGGGCATTGGTGCCGCTGACCCCGAACGAGGACACGGCGGCCCGACGCGGCCGGCCGGTCTGCGGCCACTGCCGCGCCTCGGTGAGCAGTTCGACCGAGCCCCCGGTCCAGTCGATGTGCGGGGAGGGCTCGTCGACGTGCAGGGTGGAGGGCAGGACGCCGTACCGCATCGCCATGATCATCTTGATGATGCCGGCCACCCCGGCCGCCGCCTGGGTGTGCCCGATGTTCGACTTGATCGAGCCGAGCCAGAGCGGCTCCCGGCCCTCCCGCTCCTGCCCGTACGTGGCAAGCAGCGCCTGCGCCTCGATCGGGTCACCGAGCGTGGTGCCGGTGCCGTGCGCCTCGACGGCGTCCACGTCCGCCGTGGACAGGCGGGCGTTCGCCAGGGCCTGCCGGATCACCCGTTGCTGCGACGGGCCGTGAGGCGCGGTCAGCCCGTTCGACGCGCCGTCCTGGTTGACAGCCGTTCCCCGCACCACGGCGAGGACGGTCCGGCCGTCCCGCCGGGCGTCGGAGAGCCGCTGCACCAGCAGCATGCCCACGCCCTCCGACCAGCCGGTGCCGTCGGCCGACGCGGCGAACGACTTGCACCGCCCGTCGGCGGCGAGCCCACGCTGGCGGGAGAACTCGACGAACGTGCCCGGCGTGGCCATCACCGTCACGCCGCCGGCCAGGGCAAGGTCGCACTCCCCCGACCGCAGCGCCTGCACGGCGAGGTGGAGCGCGACAAGCGACGACGAGCACGCCGTGTCCACGGTGACCGCCGGCCCCTCCAGGCCGAACGTGTACGCCACCCGGCCCGAGACGACGCTGCCGGAGTTGCCGGTGCCGATGTAGCCCTCCAGACCCTCGGGCAGCTCCTGCACCTGGGAGGCGTAGTCGTGGTACATCAGGCCGGCGAACACGCCCGTGCGGCTGCCCCGCACCCGCGCCGGGTCGATGCCGGCGGACTCGAACGTCTCCCAGGACGCCTCCAGCAGCAGCCGCTGCTGCGGGTCCATCGCGACCGCCTCGCGCGGCGAGATCCCGAAGAACCCCGGGTCGAACTCGGCCGCCCCGGCCAGGAAGCCACCGTGCCGCGCGTACGAGGTGCCGGCGTGGTCGGGGTCCGGGTGGAAGAGGGCGTCGAGGTCCCAGCCCCGGTCGGTGGGGAACTCGCCGATGCCGTCGCCGCCGGCGGTCAGCAGCTCCCAGAGCTGCTCGGGACTCTCCACCCCGCCGGGGTAGCGGCAGGCCATGCCGACGATGACGACCGGCTCGTCCACGCCGGTGGCGGCCACCGCGTCGGGGCGGGCCGCGATCTCGCCGGTGATCTGCTCGTGTACGTACGCCGCGAGGGCGGCGGGCGTCGGGTGGTCGAAGACCAGCGTCGAGGCCAGCCGCAGGCCGGTCGCCGCGTTGACCCGGTTACGCAGGTCCACCGCCGTCAACGAGTCGAAGCCCAGCTCCCGGAACGCCCGGTCCGCCGGCACCGCCTCCGCGCCGGCATGCCCCAGCACCTGCGCCACCAGGCCCCGCACGAGGGTGTCGACCTGGGCTCGGGCCTCGTCGGGGGCGAGCGCCGCGAGCCGCTGCGCCCAGCCGTCGGCCGCGCCACCGCCGGCCTGCCGCCGAACGGTGGCCGTGCCGACGAGGGCGCGCAGCATCGGCGGTACGCCGGCGGCGCTGGCCGCCGCCCGCATGGCCGGCAGGTCCACCACGGCCGGGACGAGGGCGGCGTCGGCGGCGGCGACCGCCGCGTCGAACAGCGCCATGCCGACCGGGGCGGTGATCAGACCGAGACCGGAGCGGGACACCCGGGACCGGTCGGTCGCGCTGAGCCCTGCGGCCATGCCGTCGGTGTCCCACATTCCCCAGGCCAGGGAGTGGGCGGGCAGCCCACTGTCGCGCCGGTGGGCGGCGAGGGCGTCGAGGAACGCGTTCGCCGCCGCGTACGCGCCCTGGCCCGGCGAGCCGAGCACCCCGGCGATCGAGGAGAACACGACGAACAGGTCGAGGTCGAGGTGGGCGGTGGCCTCGTGCAGCCACCAGCCGGCGTCGACCTTCGGGGCGAGCACCCGGGCCAGCCGGTCCGGGTCGATGCCGGTGACGACGGCGTCGTCGAGGACACCAGCGGTGTGCACCACCCCGGCGAGGCGCTCGCCGTCGGTGAGTCGGCCGACGAGCGACCGCACGGCGTCGACGTCGGTGACGTCGCAGGCGAGCACCCGGACGCGGGCGCCGAGGCCGGTCAGCTCGTCGGCCAGCTCGGCCGCACCGTCGGCATCGGGACCACGCCGGCTCACCAGGGCGAGTGAGTCCACGCCCCACTCGGTGACGAGGTGCCGGGCGAGCAGGCCGCCGAGCGCACCGGTGCCACCGGTGACGAGGACGGTGCCGCCGCGCAGACGCGGGTCGTCGACAGGTGGGGCGTCGGCGCGTACCAGCCGGGGGGTGAAAGCCACGTTCCCGCGGACCGCGAGCTGCGCAGTGGCCGGGTCGTCGGCGGCGGCCGCGAGCAGCGCGACGGCGGGTTCGTCGAGGTCCCGGTCGAGATCGGCCAGGACGATCCGGCCGGGGTGCTCGGACTGGGCGGAGCGGACGAGGCCCCACACGGCCGCGCCGACCAGGTCTCCGGGCGGGCCCGCGTCGCCGGGCCGCACCGCGTCGCGGGTGACCACGACGAGCCGGGCGTCGGCGTCGGCGGTCAGCCACCCCTGCAGCTCGGTGAGCACGGCGGCGGTGGCCGAGCGGACGGCGGCCGGCACAGCCTCCGCCGCCAGGCCGGCCGGCGTCGCGGGCACGGACAGCAGCACCAGCGGGGGTACGTCGCCGGCGGCGACCAGCTCGGCGACGCCCCGGTACGCGGGCGCGTCGGGCAGGGTCGGCACGGAGGCGCCGAGCAGCGCCCGTGCGACGGTCGACGGGGCGGGGACGAGCCGCTCGGCCTGCCAGGCGACCCGGAACAGCGACCGGGCGGCCAGGGTGGCCGCCGACGGGTCGATGCTTGTCAACTCGCGCAGCACGAGGGAGTCGACGGACACGACAGGCCGGTCGGTGTCGTCCACGGCGAGCATCCGCACCGCCGCGCCGGCCCGGGTCAGCCGGACCCGAAGGGTGTCCGCGCCGACGGCGTGGACCTGGACGCCCTCGAAGGCGAAGGGCGCCTTCGGGCCGGTGGTGCCGTCGCCGGGCAGCAGGGCGGTGGGGTGCAGGGCGGCGTCCAGCAGGGCGGGGTGCACGCCGAAGCCGGCGACCCCGTCGGGCGCGGCCACGGGCAGGGCCACCTCGGCGTAGACGGTGTCGTCGCCGGCCGTCCACGCCCGCCGCAGGCCCTGGAACGCCGGCCCGTACGTCATGCCGTGGCCGGCGAGGGCGTCGTACCAGCCGTCGAGGTCGACCTCGACGGCGTGCGCCGGGGGCCACGTGCCGAGGCCGACGTCCTCGGTCGGGTCGACCGCGGTGAGCACGCCCTCGGCGTGCCGCACCCACTCACCGTCCGGGTCGTGGTCGGGCTGGGAGTGCACAGCGACGGCCCGCCAGCCCGCGCCGTCGCGCGGGCCGACCCGGACCTGCACCCGCACCCCGCCCTGAGCGGGTAGCACGAGCGGGGCGGCGATGGTCAGTTCCCGTACCCGGCAGGGGCCGAACTCGTCACCGGCCCGCAGCGCCAGCTCCACGAGCGCGGTGCCGGGGACGATCACCGCGTCGGCGACCACGTGGTCGGCCAGCCACGGCTGGGCCGACACCGACAGCCGGCCGGTGAGCACGGCGGCGTCCTCGCCGGCCAGCCGGACGGCGGCGGCGAGCAGCGGGTGGCGGGCGGCGCCGAGGCCGGCGACGGAGACGTCCGAGGCGCGGCCGGCGGGACGCAGCCAGTACCGCTCCTCGGCGAAGGCGTACGTGGGCAGGTCGACCCGGGTGGCGGCGGCACCGAAGACCGGGGCCCAGTCGACGGTGCCACCGGCGGCGAAGAGTTCCGCCAGGCCGGTGAGCAGGGCGCGCGGCTCGGGGCGGTCCCGGCGCTGGGTCGGCACCGCCACCACGGCTTCGCCGTCCCCGCCGAGGGCCTCCCGTACCAGCGCGGTGAGGACCGGGCCGGGCCCGACCTCGACGAACGTGTCGACGCCGGCGGCCCGCAGGGCCGCGATCCCGTCAGCGAACCGGACCGCATCCCGGACGTGCCGCACCCAGTAGTCGACACCGGCCAACTCCTGCGGGTCGGCCAGCGCCCCGGTCAGATTCGACACCACAGGCACCAACGGCGTCGAGAACACCAACCCGTCCAGCACCGCCCGGAACTCCGCCAACATCGGCTCCATCAACGGACTGTGGAACGCGTGGCTCACCGTCAACCGACGCGTCCGCACACCCCGACCCCGCCAAACCCGCTCCACCTCGTCCAAAGCCGCCAGCTCACCGGACACCACCACCGACGACGGCCCATTCACCGCCGCCACACCCACCCGACCCACCACACCATCCACAGTCGGCAACACGTCCGCCTCGGACGCCGCCACCGCCAACATCCCGCCACCCGCCGGCAACGCCTGCATCAACCGACCCCGCGCCGCGACCAGCGTGCACGCGTGCTCCAGCGACAACACCCCCGCCACATACACGGCCGTGATCTCCCCGACCGAATGACCACCCACGAAGTCCGGCACCACACCGAACGACTCCACCAGACGGAACAACGCCACCTCGACCGCGAACAACCCCGCCTGCGTGAACACCGTCCGATCCAACAACCCCGCCCCAGCCGAACCCGCCTCGGCGAACAACACCGGCCTCAACGGCTGCGGCAACAGACCATCCAGGAACCCACACACCTCATCGAGAGCCGACGCGAACACCGGGAACGCCTCGTACAACTCCCGACCCATGCCGGCGCGCTGCGCACCCTGACCGGAGAAGAGCACCGCGAGCTGGCCACGGTCGGCGGCGCGGCCGGTCACGACGGCGTCGGTGGGCTCGCCGACGGCGAGGGCGCGCAGCCCTGCGGTCAGCTCGTCGTGGTCGGCGGCGAGCAGCACGGCCCGGTGCTCCAACGCCGCGCGGGCGGTCGCCGACGTCCAGCCGACGTCGACCAGCCGGGGCCGGTCGGCGGCGGCGAACCGGTCGGCCCAGCGGTGGGCCTGCCGGGCGAGCCCGTCGCCGCGGGCGGAGAGCAGCACCGGCACGAGCGGCGGCGGGGCGGACTCGACCACCTCGCCGTCGACGACCTCGGCCGGCGGCTCCTCGACGATGACATGCGCGTTGGTGCCGCTGACCCCGAACGAGGAGACGGCGGCGCGGCGCGGCCGGCCGGTCTCCGGCCAGGGACGGGCCTCGGTGAGCAGCTCGACCGCACCGGCCGACCAGTCGACGTGCGGGGTGGGCTCGTCGACGTGCAGGGTGCGGGGCAGGACGCCGTGCCGCAGCGCCTGGACCATCTTGATCACGCCGGCGACGCCGGCGGCGGCCTGGGTGTGGCCGATGTTCGACTTGATCGAGCCGAGCCAGAGCGGCTCCCGACCGTCCCGGTCCTGCCCGTACGTGGCGAGCAGCGCCTGCGCCTCGATCGGGTCGCCCAGGATGGTGGCGGTGCCGTGCGCCTCGACGGCGTCCACGTCGGCGGCGGTGAGGCCGGCGTTGGCCAGGGCGGCCCGGATCACCCGCTGCTGCGACGGCCCGTTCGGTGCGGTCAGCCCGTTGGACGCGCCGTCCTGGTTGACCGCGCTGCCCCGGACGACGGCGAGGATCCGGTGGCCGTTGCGCCGCGCGTCGGAGAGCCGCTCGACCAGCAGCACGCCGACGCCCTCGCCCCAACCGGTGCCGTCGGCGGCGGCGGCGAAGGAGCGGCAACGACCGTCGGCGGCGAGCCCGCCCTGCCTGGTGAACTCGACGAACGCGCCCGGAGTGACCATGAGGTTCACGCCGCCGGCGATCGCCAGCCCGCACTCGCCCTGCCGCAGCGACTGCACCGCCAGGTGCAGCGCGACCAGCGACGACGAGCAGGCGGTGTCCACTGTGACGGCCGGCCCCTCCAGACCGAACGTGTAGGCGACCCGCCCCGAGATGACGCTGTGCGCGCCGCCGGTGAGCCGGTAGCCGTCCAGGTCGGGGGTCTCGTCGCCGGTGCCGTAACCGGACGGGGACGCGCCGACGAAGACGCCGGTGGAGGTGCCGTGCAGGGCGTCGGACGTGACGCCGGCCTGCTCGAACGCCTCCCAGGTGGCTTCCAGCAGCAGCCGCTGCTGCGGGTCCATGGCCAGCGCCTCACGCGGCGAGATGCCGAAGAAGACCGGGTCGAATTCGCCTGCCCGGTCGATGAACCCGCCGTGCCGGGTGGACGAGCGGCCGGACGCCCCGGGGTCGGCCGCAAGCAGCCGGTCGATATCCCAGTACCGGTCGGTGCGGAACTCGGTGATCCCGTCGCGGCCCTGCGCGACCAGGTCCCACAGCCCGTCGGGGTCGCTGACCCCACCCGGGTAGCGGCAGCTCATCCCGACGATGGCGATCGGCTCGTCGGTGCGGGCGGCACCGGCGGCGGTGGCGGGCGTCCCGGTGGGGGCGGCCCCGGCGTCGTCCAGGCGCAGCAGGGACGCCAGGTGCCCGGCCAGGGTCGCCGGGTTGGGGTAGTCGAAGACCAGGGTGGTGGGCAGGGCCAGCCCGGTCGCGCCGGTGAGCTGGTTGCGCAGCTCGACGGCGGTCAGCGAGTCGAAACCCAGCTCCTGGAACGCCCGCCTGGGCCGCACGGCGTCGGTGCCGGCGTGGCCGAGCACGGCGGCGGCGTGGTCGCGGACCAGGTCGGTGAGCTGGCGGTCCCGTTCGGCGCGGGGCAGGGCGAGCAGCCGCTGACGCAGCTCACCGGCAGAGTCGGCGACCTCGTCGGCGGGGCGGGGGGACAGGGCGTCGCGCGCCTCGGGGATGTCGGCGAGCAGCGGCCGGGGCCGGGCGGACGCGTACGCGGGGGCGAAGTGCGCCCAGTCGATGTCGGCGACGGTCAGGCAGGTCTCGCCGTGCTCGACGGCGCGGCGCAGGGCGAGCAGCGCGGCGGCCGGCTGCATCGGGTTGAGGCCGCGGCGGCTGAGCAACCGCTGGGCCTCCTCGGTGGTGGCCATGCCGCCCTCGGCCCAGGCGCCCCAGGAGATCGAGGTGGCGGTGAGTCCCCGGGCGCGACGCTGCTCGGCGAGCGCGTCGAGGTACGCGTTCGCGGCCGCGTACGCGCCCTGCCCGCCGCTGCCCCACACCCCGGAGATCGAGGCGAACGTGACGTACGCGTCGAGCTGCCGGTCGCCGAGTAGCTCGTCGAGGTACCCGGCGCCGGCGGCCTTGCCGGCCATGACGTGGTCGAACACGTCGAGGTCGGTGTCGACAAGCGGGGTGAGCTGGGTGATGCCGGCGGCGTGCAGCACGGCGGTCAGCGGGGCTGCGTCGTCCAGCCCGGCGACCAGCGCGGCCACCTGGTCACGGTCGGCCATGTCGCAGGCCACGACGCTGACCCGTACGCCGGTGGCAGCCAGCTCGTCGGCCAGCTCGCGGGCGCCGGCGGCGTCGAGGCCACGGCGGCTGGTCAGCACCAGGTGCTCGGCGCCGTTGTCGGCGAGCCAGCGGGCCGCCTGCGCGCCGATGGCACCGGTGCCGCCGGTGACCAGCACGGTGCCGCGCGGTCGCCACGGGGTGACCTGTCCGGCGGCGCGGGCGGTGGTGCGGGTGAGCCGCCGCACGAAGGTGCCGGAGGGGCGGATGGCGAACTGGTCCTCGTCCCCGGCGTCGGCGAGGATGCGGGCGACCTCCGTCCAGGTGGCGGCGTCCGGCTCGGCGGGCAAGTCGACCAGGCCGCCCCAGGCGCGGGGGTGTTCCAGGCCGATGACCCGGGCCAGACCCCACAGCGCGTGCTGGGCGGCGCTGGCGACCGGCTCGGTGGGTCCGGTGCCGACGCCGCCCCGGGTGACGCACCACAGCGGCACAGTCAGGTCGGCGTCCTGCGTCGCCTGCACGAGGCGGGTGGTGGCGACCAGCCCGGTGGGGATGCCCGGGTGGCCGGGGTACTCCGCGTCGGCCAGGCCGAGCAGGGAAACCACGGCGGTCGGCGGCGTCTCGCGGTGCCCGGCCAGCCGCTCGGTCAGCTCCTGCCGGGTGACCTGGGCCGGGTCGACGGCCAACGTCCGCACGGTCACCCCGTCGGGAAGGGCGGCGGCGAGCAGGTCCAGCCAGCCGTCCACTGCCGCGTCGGGGGCGGGCCGCACCACGAGCAGATCGCCGGCAAGGGTGGCCCCGCCGGACGGGGTGGCGGGCTTCCACACCACCCGGTACGACCAGCCGTCCAGCACCGCCCGCT
Source organism: Micromonospora sp. DSM 43699 (assembly GCF_055517075.1). Classification (NCBI taxonomy): domain Bacteria; kingdom Bacillati; phylum Actinomycetota; class Actinomycetes; order Micromonosporales; family Micromonosporaceae; genus Micromonospora; species Micromonospora sp. DSM 43699. Next base: position 10,561 of record NZ_JBTMMT010000078.1, on the reverse strand, counting down.
GGAGCCGGGCCCTGCGCCAGGACGACAGCACGGGCAACGCCGGAGCGAGCACCTCCGCGTCGGCGGCGCCGCCCTCGAGCTGGGCGGCCAGCGCCGCCACGTCGGAGCGTTCCACGGCCGACCAGAACTCGACGTCGACGACATCGGGGCTGACCGGCCCGGCGGCGGCGGGCATGGTCCGCTCGGGCCAGTAGCGCTGGCGCTGGAAGGCGTACGTGGGCAGGTCGGTGAGGATCGGCGCGGGGGCGAGGACCCGGCGGTGGTCCACCGGCAGCCCGTTCGCGTGGGCGGTGGCGAGGCTGGTGAGCAGCCGGAGCGCCGCATCCTCGCCGCGACGCAGGGTGGCCAGCGCCCGACCGGTGGTGCCGGTGTCGTCGAGGATCGCGGTCAGCGACATCGTCAGCACCGGGTGCGGCGAGACCTCGACGAAGTCCGTATGCCCGGCGGCGATCGCGGTCCGCACGGCGGTGTCGAACAGCACCGGCAGGCGCAGGTTGTCGGCCCAGTAGTCGGCGTCCATCCGGGCACCGTCGCACCAGGTCCCGGTGACCGTGGAGACGATCCGGACGTCGCCCTCGCGCGGGGTGAGACCGGCCAGTTCGGTGCGTACCCGGTCGGCGACCGGTTGCACGGCCGGGGAGTGCGAGGCGTAGTCGACGGCCACGGGCCGGGCCCGGACGCCGTCGGCGACGCACGCCGCGACCAGGTCCGCGACGGCCTGCGGCGGCCCGGCGACCGCCGTGGTGCCGGGGCCGTTGACGACGGACACGGTGACGCCCTCGGGGAGGCGTGCCGTGACCTCGGCGGCCGGCAGGTCGATCGCGGCCATCGCCCCGGTGCCGGCGATGGCGGCCAGCGCCCGGAGCCGCAGCGCCAGGACCTTGACCGCGTCGGCCAGCGACAGCACCCCGGCCACGTGGGCGGCCACGATCTCACCCTGGGAGTGGCCGATCACGGCCCGGGGGGTCATCCCGGCGTGCCGCCACAGCCGGGCCAGGCCCACGCCGACGGCGAACAGGGCCGGCTGGGCGACCTCGGAGCGGGCCAGCCACGAGTCGTCGGTACCGGTCAGCACGGCGACCACGTCGATGTCGAGCCACCTGTCGAACTCGGCCTGGCACTCGGCGAGGGCCTCGTCGAAGACCGTGCAGGTGCCGATCAGCCCGACCGCCATCGCCACGTGCTGCGCGCCCTGACCCGGGAAGACCCAGACCGGGCCCTCGCCCGACTCACCTGCCACGCCGGTGACGACGGTGCCGGCCGGGGTGCCGGCGGCGAGGGCGTCCAGCCCGGCCAGGAGCTGCGCCGGGTCGACGGCCACCACGGCCGCCCGGTGCTCGAACGCGGACCGGGTGGTGGCCAGCGACCAGGCCAGTCGGGCCGGGTCGACGTCGTCGTGGGCGCGGACGTACCGGGCGAGCCGGGCGGCCTGCTCCCGCAGGGCGGGCGTGGAGCGGGCCGACAGCGACCAGACCGTGGCGGGGGTGGCGAGCAGGCCGGGCTGCTCCGGTACGGGAGCCGGGACGGGCTCGGCCTGTTCGAGGATGACGTGGGCGTTGGTGCCGCTGATGCCGAACGACGACACGGCCGCCCGGCGGGGCCGGTCCAGCTCCGGCCAGGGCCGGGCCTCGGTGAGCAGCTCGACCGCACCGGCCGACCAGTCGATGTGCGGGGACGGCTCGTCGACGTGCAGCGTGGCGGGCAGGACGCCGTGCCGGATGGCCATCACCATCTTGATGACGCCCGCGACACCGGCGGCCGACTGGCTGTGCCCCATGTTCGACTTGATCGAGCCGAGCCACAGCGGGTCGCCCCCACCGCGCTCCTGCCCGTACGTGGCGAGCAACGCCTGCGCCTCGATCGGGTCGCCGAGAGTGGTGCCGGTGCCGTGCGCCTCGACGGCGTCCACGTCGGCGGTGGTGAGCCGGGCGTTGCTCAGCGCCTGCCGGATCACCCGCTGCTGGGCGGGGCCGTTCGGGGCGGTGAGCCCGTTCGACGCACCGTCCTGGTTGATCGCGCTGCCCCGGATGACGGCGAGGATCCGGTGGCCGTTGCGCTGGGCGTCGGAGAGGCGCTCGACGAGCAGCAGGCCGACCCCCTCGGCCCAGCCGGTGCCGTCCGCGGCGGCGGCGAACGACTTGCACCGCCCGTCCGAGGCGAGTCCGCGCTGCCGGGAGAAGCCGACGAAGGGGCTGGGGGTGGCCATGACGCAGACGCCGCCGGCCAGGGCCAGGTCGAATTCGCCGGCCCGCAGCGCCTGGCAGGCCAGGTGCAGCGCGACCAGGGACGACGAGCAGGCGGTGTCGACGGTGACGGCCGGTCCCTCCAGACCCAGCGCGTACGCGATCCGCCCGGAGACGACGCTGGTGACGGTGCCGGTCAGCAGGTAGCCCTCGTCGGCGCCGTCCGCGCCGCCGTCCTGCCCGACGCCGTAGCCGTTGGCGGCGGTGCCGACGAACGCGCCGACCTTCTGACCCCGCACGGACGAGGGGGCGATGCCGGCCGACTCGAACGCCTCCCAGGACGTCTCCAGCAGCAGCCGCTGCTGCGGGTCCATCGCCAGCGCCTCGCGCGGGGAGATGCCGAAGAAGTCGGCGTCGAACTCCGCCGCGTCGTAGAGGAAGCCGCCCTGCCGGGTGCTGGAGCGGCCAGACTGCTCGCCGGTCGGGTCGTACAGGTTGTCCAGGTCCCAGCCCCGGCCGGTGGGGAAGCCGCCGATGGCGTCCCCACCGGAGGCCACCAGGTCCCACAGCTGGTCCGGGTCGGACACCCCGCCCGGGTAGCGGCAGGACATCGCGACGATCGCGATCGGCTCCCGGGCCGCCGCAGTCAGCTGCTGGTTGAGCTGCTTGAGCCGGCTGGTCTCCTTGAGCGAAGCCCGAAGCGCCTCGACGGCCTTATCTGCTGACGTGGACATCATGTACTCCGTACGTGGGACAAGGGTCAGGACTCGGAGCCGTCGAGCGCCAGCCTGATGAGGGTGTCGGCGTCCATCTCGTCGATGTCGACCTCGTCGGTGGAGGTGTGGTCGGTGTCGTCGCCGTTGGCCAGGTTGAGCAGCAGGTCCAGCAGTCCGGCCTCGCGGATGCGGGCCAGCGGGATGGTGGCGAGGGTCTGCCGCACCGCCGTCTCCGCCGGGTCGGCCGCCTCCTCCCGCTGCGCCTCGGGCACCAACTCGGCGAGCAGGTGCCCGGCCACGGCCACCGGGGCGGGGTAGTCGAAGACCAGCGTGGTGGGCAGGGACAGGCCGGTGAGCCGGGCGAGCCGGTTGCGCAGTTCCACGGCGGTCAACGAGTCGAAGCCCAGTTCCTTGAACGCCCGCCCCGGCTTGACCAGCTCGGAACCGGTGTGGCCGAGCACGGCCGCCGCCTCGGCGCGGACCAGGTCGGTGAGGTGGCGGTCCCGCTCGTCGCCGGGCAGGGCCAGCAGCCGCTCGCGCAGCGACCGGCCACCGTCGGCCGTCGCGGTGTCCTCGGCCGGGCCGACGGCCGGACGGGCCTCGGGCAGGTCGGCCAGGAGCGGACGCGGCCCGGCTGACTCGTACGCCGGGGCGAACGTCGCCCAGTCGACGTCGACCACGGTAAGGCAGGGCCGTCCACGTCCGACGGCCACCCGCAGGGCGTGCACCGCGTCGGCCGGCGACATGGCCCGCAGGCCACGCCGGGCCAGCTCCCGCCGGGCGTCGTCGGTGGCCATGCCGCCGTCGGCCCAGGGCCCCCACGCCACCGAGGTGGCGGCGAGGCCACGGGCACGTCGCCGCTCGGCCAGGGCGTCGAGGTACGCGTTGCCTGCCGCATAGCCGGCCTGGCCGCCGCTGCCCCACACCCCGGCGATCGAGGCGAAGAGGACGAACGCGTCGAGCGGACGGTCGCCGAGCAGCTCGTCGAGGTGCGCCGCCCCGGCGATCTTGGCGGCCAGTACCCCGGCCAGCCGCTCCAGGTCGGTGTCGACCAGCGGGGCCACGTCGTTCAGCCCGGCCGCGTGCACCACAGCGGTCAGGGGTGCCGGGTCGTCGTCGATCCCGGCGAGCAGTGCGGCCACCGCGTTCCGGTCGGCCACGTCACAGGCGGCGATGGTGACCCGGGCCCCGAGGGCGGTCAACTCGTCGCGCAGTTCCGTCGCACCGGGGGCGGCGTCGCCGCGCCGGCCGGTCAGCACCAGGTGCGCGGCGCCGTGGCCGGCCGCCCAGCGGGCCACGTGCGCGCCGAGCGCGCCCGTGCCGCCGGTGACCAGCACCGTGCCGGAGGGTTGCCAGCGGTCGGCCGCCGCCGGGTCGGCGTGGGTGGCCCGGGTCAGCCGGCGCGCGTACACGCCGGTCGGCCGGACCGCGAGCTGGTCCTCGTCGCCGGCGGCGGTGAGCGCCGCCGCCAGCCGGACCGGGTCGGCGTCCCGCTCCGGCAGGTCCAGCAGACCCACCCGTAGTTGCGGCAGTTCGAGGCCGGCGACCCGGCCCATGCCCCACAGGGCCCCCTGGGCGGCGCTGCGCGCCGGGTCGTCGGTGCCGGTGCCGACCGCGCCCCGGGTGACGCACCACAGCGGGGCCGCCGCACCGGCGTCGTGCAGTGCCTGGACCAGCAGCAGGGTGGCCGCGACGCCGGCCGGCACAGCCGGCTGTCCCGGGTGGGGCTCGTCGGCCAGGCCGAGCAGTGAGACCACGCCGGCGAGCGGTCCGTCGGCCAACGCGCTGGTCAACCGGCGGGTCAGGCCGCCACGGCCGACGGTGGCCGGATCGACGACCAGTCGCCGGACCTCCCCACCTGCGGCGGTCAGCGCGGCGGTCACCTGCTCCTCCGCCGGGTCGCCGGCGGGGCCGACGAGCAGCCAGCCGCCGCCCGCCGTCGTCGGGTCACCGAGGTCGACCCGTCGCCATCCCACCTGGTACGACCAGCCGTTCACCGCCGTGTCGCGGGTCCGGGCCCGCCGCCAGGAGGTCAGGGCGGGCAGGGCCGGAGTGAGGGCGTCCACCGCGTCGGCACCGAGCTGGTCGGTGAGGACGGTGAGGTCACCACCCTCGACGGCGGCCCAGAACTCGGTGTCCCCCGCGTCCACGACCGGGCCCTGCGGCTTCGCCGGCTCGGGCCAGAACCGCTGGTGCTGGAACGCATACGTGGGCAGATCCACCCGGCGCGCGTCGGTGAACCACGGCTCCCACCTGACCGGCAGCCCGCGCACGTGCAACTCGCCCAGCGCGGCCGCCAGTCCGGTCATCTCGGCGCGGTCCCGCCGCTGGACGGCCACGGCGAGCACGTCCTCGTCACCGGGGAGCACGTCGGCGGCCATCGCGGTCAGCACACTCTGCGGCCCGATCTCCAGGAACGTGTCCACGCCCGCCTTGCGGAGCACTGTGATCCCGTCGGCGAAGCGGACGGTCTCCCGCACGTGGCGGACCCAGTAGTCCGGGTCGTGGAGCTCCTCGGCGTCGGCGAGCGCACCGGTCAGGTTGGACACCACAGGCAGTAGCGGTGACGTGAAGGTCAGCCCCGCGACCACGGCCCGGAACTCGGCGAGCATCGGTTCCATCAGCGGGCTGTGGAACGCATGGCTCACCGTCAACCGACGCGTCCGCGCACCCCGCTCCCGCCAGATCCGCTCCACCTCGTCCAAGGCGTCGGCCACCCCGGAGACGACCACGGCCGACGGGCCGTTCACCGCGGCGAGGCCGACCCGGTCGGCCCGGCCCACAAGCGTCTCGGCGACCGCCTCCTCGGACGCGCCCACCGCGAGCATCCCGCCCCCGACCGGCAGCGCCTGCATCAACCGACCCCGCGCCGCCACCAGCACACACGCGTCGGCCAACGACAGCACCCCGGCCACGTACGCGGCGGTGATCTCCCCGATCGAATGGCCACCGACGAAGTCCGGCACGACCCCGAACGACTCGACCAGGCGGAACAACGCCACCTCGACGGCGAACAACCCCGCCTGGGTGAAGACGGTCTGATCCAGCAACTCCGCCTCCGCCGAACCCGCCTCGGCGAACAACACAGTCCGCAACGGCTGCGGCAGGAACGGATCGAGATGGCCGCACACCTCGTCCAACCCGGTGGCGAACACCGGGAACGCCTCGTACAACTCCCGACCCATGCCCACACGCTGCGCGCCCTGCCCGGAGAAGAGCACCGCGAGCTGACCGCGCGGCCCCTGCGCACCGGTCACCACAGTGCCCGACGGCTCACCGGCGGCGAGCGCGCGCAGTCCGACGAGCAGCTCTGTCCGGTCGGCCGCCGCGATCACCGCGCGGTGCTCCCACGTCGCCCGGGTGATCACCGACGACCAGCCCACGTCCACCGGACGCAACGTCTCGTCGCCTGCCAGCCAGTGGGCCCACCGGCCCGCCTGCGCGGCCAGGACCGTCTCCGACCGCGCCGACAGCAACACCGGCACCACCACCGGCACCCACAGCTCCGCAGCCTCGGTCACATCCGCCGTCGGCGGCTGCTCGATGATCACATGCGCATTCGTGCCGGAGATCCCGAACGACGACACCGCCGCCCGACGCGGCCGATCCACCACCGGCCACGGCATCGCCTCCGTCGCCAACGCCACCGCCCCCGCCGACCAGTCCACATGCGGCGACGGCTCATCCACATGCAACGACGCCGGCACCAGACCATGCCGCATCGCCATAACCATCTTGATCACACCCGCCACACCCGCCGCCGCCTGCGTGTGACCAAGATTCGACTTCACCGACCCCAACAACAACGGCCGACCCCCCGACCGACCCTGCCCATACGTCGCCAACAACGCCTGCGCCTCGATCGGATCACCCAGCGTGGTCCCGGTGCCATGAGCTTCGACAACATCCACATCCGCCGTCGACAGCCGCGCGTTGGCAAGAGCCTGACGAATCACCCGCTGCTGCGACGGACCATTCGGCGCAGTGAGACCGTTCGACGCACCATCCTGGTTCACCGCACTACCCCGCACCACCGCAAGAACCCGGTGCCCACGCCGCCGGGCGTCGGAAAGCCGCTCCACCAGGAGCATGCCCACACCCTCACCCCAACCAGTGCCGTCCGCACCCCCGGCGAACGCCTTGCACCGACCATCCGGAGCGAGACCCCGCTGCCGGGAGAAGCCGACGAAGGCGCTGGGGGTGGCCATCACGGTCACGCCACCGGCCAGGGCCAGGTCGCATTCCCCAGACCGCAGCGCCTGCGCGGCCAGGTGCAGGGCGACCAGCGACGACGAACACGCGGTGTCGACGGTGACCGCCGGCCCTTCCAGCCCGAACACGTACGCCACCCGGCCGGAGGCGACGCTGCCGGCGGTGCCGTTGACGAGGTAGCCCTCCAGCTCCTCCGAGGCCTCCAGCCGGCCCGCGTAGTCATGGTGGATGAGCCCGGCGTACACGCCGGTGGTGACCCTGGTGTCGCGGGGGTCGAGGCCGGCGGACTCGAACGCCTCCCACGAGGTCTCCAACAGCAACCGCTGCTGCGGATCCATCGCCAGCGCCTCACGGGGCGAGATGCCGAAGAACTCGGGATCGAACTCGGCCGCGTCGTACAGGAAGCCACCCTGCCGGGTGGTGGACGTCCCCGCCCGGTCCGCATCCGGGTCGTAGAGCGCGTCGAGGTCCCAGCCCCTGTCGGTCGGGAAGCCGTCGATGGCATCCCGGCCCGAGGCGACCAGGTTCCACAACTGCTCCGGGCTGGAGACGCCGCCCGGGAACCGGCAGGCCATCCCGACGATGGCGATCGGGTCGTCGTCGCCGGGGAGGGTGACGGTCCGGGCGGCGGCGGGGGCCGCGGCCCCGGAGTGACCCCACTGCTCGTGCAGGTGCTCGGCGAGCCGGGCCGGTGTCGGGTAGTCGAAGACGAGGGTCGCGGAAAGCCGCAGCCCGGTCACCGAGGCCAACCGGTTCCGCAGCTCCACCGAGGTCAACGAGTCGAACCCGAGTTCCTTGAACGCCCGACCACCCGGCACCGCCTGCGCCGACGCATGCCCCAGCACCGCCGCCGCCTGGGCACAGACCAACTCCACAAGCAACCGACGGGCCTCGTCCTGCGACAGCCCGGCCAGCCGCTCCGACCAGGCCGTGCCCGTGCCTGCCTCGACGGTGCGCGCCTGCCGGCGGGCCCCGGTCCGGGCCAACCGACGCAGGATCGGCGGGACCTGCCCGGGCTCCCCGGTGATCCGCAGCCGCGCGGCCACCACCATCGGCGGTGCCCCGGCGACCGCGGCGTCGAACAGGGCGGCGCCCTCGGCGGCGGTGAGGCCGGTCATGCCGAGCCGGCCCAGCCGCTGCCGGTCGTCGGTGCCCAGGCGCGCGGCCATGCCACCCGTGGCCCACATGCCCCAGCCGATGCTGGTGGCCGGCAACCCCCGCGCCCGCCGGTACGACGCGAGGGCGTCGAGGAACGCGTTCGCCGCCGCATAGTTGCCCTGACCCGGCGAACCCAACGTCGCCGCCACCGACGAGAACACCACGAACGCCGACAGATCCAACCCCGCCGTCACCTCATGCAACGCCCACGCCGCATCCACCTTCGGCCCCATCACCGCAGCCACAGCACCCGCATCCAGGGAAGCGATCGTGCCGTCGGCCACCACACCCGCACAATGCACCACCGCCGTCAACGGACACGCCGCATCCACACCCGCGACCACAGCAGCGACCTGCACCGGATCCGCGACATCCACCGCGACGGTCGTGACCGACGCACCCGCACCGGTCAACTCCGCTACCAACGCCGCATAACCACTGCCCTCCACCGGCAGACGACGCGACGCCAACAACAGACGCCTCGACCGCCCCGTAGCAACCAGATGCCGCGCCACCACACCCGCCAAAGTGCCCGACGCACCCGTGACCAACGTCGTGCCCTCCGGGTCCACCGGGGCAGGCACGGTGAGCACCACCTTGCCCACGTGCCGGGCCTGACTGATGTGCCGCAACGCCCCCCGCGCCTCCCGCACATCCCACACCCGGATCGGCAACGGCCGCAGCACACCCCGCTCAAAGAGGGCAAGCAGTTCGGCGAGCATCTGCCCGATCCGAACACCACCCGCCTCGTTCAGATCGAACGCCCGATAAGCGACACCCGGATACTGCTCGGCGACGAGTTCCGGGTCCCGAACATCGGTCTTGCCCATCTCCACGAACCGACCACCACGCGGCAACAACCGCAACGACGCGTCCACGAACTCACCCGCCAACGCATCCAACACCACATCCACACCCGCACCACCCGACGCCGACGCGAACGCACCCTCGAACTCCGTGGTCCGCGACGACGCGATCCGCTCCGGCGCGACCCCCAACTCCCGCAGAACGCCCCACTTCCCAGGACTCGCCGTCGCATACACCGTCGCACCGAAATGCCGGGCGAGCTGAACCGCCGCCATACCCACACCACCAGCACCGGAGTGAATCAGCACCGACTCACCGGCCCGCAAACCCGCCAGATCACGCAACGCATAGAACGCCGTCAAGAACACCACCGGAACCGACGCCGCCTCCACGAACGACCAGCCGGCGGGAACCCTCGCCACCCGCTCCCGCTGCGCCACCACCTCAGGCCCGAACCCGGGCTCGAACAAGCCCATGACCCGGTCGCCGGGCACCAGGTCAACAACGCCCGGACCCACCTCCACCACCACACCCGCACCCTCACTGCCCATCACCGCAGCCGAATCCGGGTACACACCCAACGCGATAAGAACGTCACGGAAATTCACCCCGGCAGCCCGCACCGCAATCCGGACCTGACCGGGAGCCAGGTCGACCTGGGCGGTCGGAACGATCTCGACGCCGTCCAGGGTGCCGGGACGAACCGTGGCCACGTGCCAGCCGCCGTCGGCCGGCGGGGTCAGTTCCGCGCCGACCTGCCGGACGAGCCGGGGCACCACCACCCGGTCACCCCGGATCGCGAGCTGCCCGCCGACTGTGGACTGGTCCGCCGCGACGGCCACCAGCACGCCGAGTGCCCGCGCGTCGATTGTCTCGTCCGTGTCAGCGAGCACGATGCGGCCCGGGTGTTCCGACTGCGCCGACCGCAGCAGACCCCACACCGCCGCACCCGCCAGGTCGACCACCCGCTCGTCGTCCTGCGCGGCCACCGCGCCCCGGGTCACCACCACCAGGCGGGAGTCGGCCAACACGTCTGCGGTCAGCCACGCCCGCACCATCGCCAGGACCTCGTCGGTCAGGGCGCGCACCGTCTCGGGCACCGGGGCGTCGACGACCCCGCGCACCGGCAGCAGCACCACCTCGGGCGCGGTCTCTCCCGGTGCCACGGCGGAGACCAGCTCCGCCACGTCGGTGAAGACCCGGGCCGCAGGCAGGGCCGCAGGCAGGGCCGCAGCGACGTCCGGGGCACCCAGCAGGGCCCAGCCCGTCGGCACCCCGGCCGGCGTGACCTCCTCGGTCTCCCAGGTGACCTCGAACAGCGACCGCGAGGCGGCAGCCGGGGCAGCAGCCACACCGGTCATCTCCCGCAGGACGAGAGAGTCCACCGACACCACCGGCGCACCCGACTCGTCCACCGCCACCAGACGCACACCCGACCCCACCCGCCTCAACCACACCCGCAACACACGAGCACCCGAGGCATAC
>NZ_JBTMMT010000077.1:0-28914 GCF_055517075.1 Micromonospora sp. DSM 43699 | reverse complement strand
GTTGGGTGGGTTGGGTGGGGTGGGTGGGTCTGGGGAAGGTGGCCGGCGCATCGATGTGCGTTCTCACGGATCGATGCCTGTCACGCGGAACGGATCACGGACGGGGTACGTCCCAGTGGGTATGAGAACTCCTCGGATGGTGTTCGTCGGGCTGGCCGCCGGTCTGACGCTCGCCGGCTGTGGCAGCGGGGACGGTACCGACGTCACCGGCCCCCCGGCCACGCCGACAAGTTCCCCGTCGACCACGGCGACCCCGTCGACCACGGGGGCCCCGTCCGCGCCATCCACCGGTGCGCTGCCACCCGGTGCTTCGGTGCCGCCCGGCGGGCCGAAGTTGCCGACCGGTGGGCCGAAGCTGCCGCCCGGTGTGGGCGCGACCGAGCTGACAGGCACGATCGAGTCGGGTGTCGAGCCCGGTTGCCTGCTGCTCGACGGTCACCAACTGGTCGGCGGCCCGAAGGACGTGCTCGTCGTGGGGGCCCGGGTCAGCATCATCGGCCGGGCCCGGCCCGACCTGATGAGCACCTGCCAGCAGGGCGTCCCGTTCGTGGTGGAGTCGGCCCGCCGCTCCTGAGCCGCCCGTGCCCGCGACATGGAGCGCGTGGGGTGAGCTAGGGGCGGTCGTCGACGGGGAGCAGCTCGGGGGCCTGGGGTTGGCGGGGAGCCAGCTCGACCTGGGCGGGTGCGGCCAGCTCCTGGTCGGAGACGCCCAGCTCGGCCAGCTTGCGCGCGCTGACCAGCACCCGTGCCTCAAGCGAACCGACCGCCCGGTTGTACGCCGTGACCGCGCCGCCGAGCGAGGTGCCGAGCTTGCCGACGTGGTCGCCCAGGGTGGACAGTCGGCCGTACAGCTCGCGGGCCAGCGAGTGCACCGCCACCGCGTTGCGGGCCAGCGCCTCCTGCCGCCAGGAGTACGCCACCGTACGGAGCAGCGCGACCAGGGTGGCCGGGGTGGCCAGCACCACGTTGCGGGCGAACGCGTGCTCCAGCAGCGTCGGGTCGCGCTGCAACGCCACGTCCAGGAACGGGTCGGCCGGCACGAACAGCACCACGAACTCCGGGGTGTCGTCGAACGCCGCCCAGTAGGTCTTCGCGGCCAGCGCGTCGACGTGCCCGCGCAGATGCTTGGCGTGCCGGTCGAGATGGGCGTCCCGGCCGCGTTCGTCGCGCGCCTCCATCGCGGTGAGGTAGGCGTCGAAGGGGGCCTTGGCGTCCACCACCACCGTCCGCCCACCGTGCAGCCGGACCACCAGGTCGGGGCGGACGCCCTGGTGGTCGGTGGCGGCGGTGACCTGCTCGCTGAAGTCGCAGTGCTCCAGCATGCCGGCCGCCTCGACGATCCGGCGGAGCTGGTGCTCGCCCCAGCGTCCGCGTACCTGCGGGGCCCGCAGCGCGGCGACCAGCTGCTTGGTCTCAGTGCGCAGCTCGCTGGAGACGGCACCCATCGAGCGGACCTGTTCGCGCAGCTCGGCGTAGGCGTCGACCCGGTCCCGTTCCAGCTCGCCGACCCGGGTCTCGTAGCGACGCAGGGTGTCGTGCAGCGGGGCGACCGCGCGGGCCACCGCCTCCTGGGACTGGGCGGTCGCCTCGTAGCTCAGCGCCCGCATCGACTGCTCCAGCCGGCCCTCGCCCTCCCGGGTGACGGCGAGGGTCGCCTCCAGCCGGGCGATCTCGGTGGCCGACCGGGACCGGGCGGCGTACCAGCCGACCGCGCCACCGGCGGCGAGGCAGACCACCACCACGGCCAGCGTCGAGAAGTCCATCACCAGAGCTTGCCAAACGGGTACGACTCGACGCCCCCGGGTACCTTCGGGGGATGGAACTTCTGCTCGGGGCGATCCTGGTCGCCATGCTGGCCGGTGGGTTCGTCTGGTGGCGGCGGGAGAAGGCGGCCCGGGAGGCGCGCAGTCTCGCCGACGTCCGGGCCGACGCACAACGCTGGTACGAACGCCTCGGTGGCCAGGTGATGAACCTGCACGGCGACGAGCCTGCGGTACGTCAGGCCCTGGTCGACGCCGGTGAGCGGTACAACGCGGCCGGCAGCCAGCTGGAGCAGGCCCGTACGGTGCACCAGTTCCGGCTCGCCCGGGAGACCGCGCTGGAGGGGCTCGCCTATGCGCGGGCCGCCCGGGTGGCGCTCGGCCTGGACCCCGGCCCGGAACTGCCCCCGCTGGCCGCCGCGCAGGGCGCCGGGGAGATCACCCGGGAACGCCAGGTGGACGTGCAGGGGCAGAGCTTCAAGGCCGGCCCGCAACCCGGCCGGGACACCCCGTACTACTACCCGGGCGGTCGCTACCAGGGGCGGCCGGTGCCGTCCGGCTGGTACTCGACGCCCTGGTGGAAGACCGCGCTGGGGGCGGGTGTCGGCGTGGTCGGCGGGATGCTGATCGCCGACGCGCTCTTCTCACCGGCCTTCGCCGACCCCGGTTACGACGCCGGCTACCAGGAGGGCTTCGGCGACGGCACCGACTTCGGCACCGCAGGCGATGCCGGCGGTGGGGACTTCGGGACCGCAGGTGACTTCGGTGGCGGGGGTTTCGACGGTGGCGACTTCGGTGGTGGCGACTTCGGCGGTGGTGGCGACTTCTGACCCCGGGGCCCCTGCCGCCGCAGCGGCGGCAGGGGCGGTGTCCGTCAGCCGGTGTTACGCATCCCGGCGGCGATGCCGTTGACCGTGGTGAGCAGGGCGCGCTCCAGGGCCGTACCGTCGTTGGGGGCGCGTCGGCCGCCCGGCGCGGTGGCCACCGCCCGGCCGGCGGCGCCGGAGTCGCGGTACTGCCGCAGCAGCGCCACCTGGAGGTGGTGCAGCGGCTCCAGGTAGGTGTCGCGCACCGCGAGGGTGCGCTGGAGCACCGGCGAGTTCTCCAGCAGGGCCGGCGACGAGGTGACCGCCAGCACCTCCTGCTTGGTCAGCTCGTACTCCTGCTCGATCTTGTCGAAGATCGGGTGCAGCTGCTCCGGGACCAGGGTCTCCACGTACCGGCGGGCGATGCTGAGGTCGGTCTTGGTCAGCATCATCTCCACGTTCGACAGGAACGTGCGGAAGAAGTGCCAGTTGCGGTTCATCTCGGTCAGCACGTCCTCCAGACCGGCCTCGCGGGCGGCGGCCAGCCCGGAGCCGACCCCGAACCAGCCGGGCACGATCTGCCGGGTCTGCGTCCAGCCGAACACCCACGGGATGGCCCGCAGCCCGCCCAGGCCCGCCCCGGTGTTCGGCCGCTTCGCCGGCCGGGAGCCGATGTTCAGCGCGCCCAGCAGCTCGGTCGGGGTGGACGCCCAGAAGTACGCCGGCAGGTCCGGATCCTCCACCAGGCCACGGTACGACCGGAAGGCCGACCCGGAGACCACGTCCATCGCCGCGTCCCAGCGTTCCAACTGCTCGGCGGGCTGCCGGGGCGCGGTGTGCAGCAGCGTCGCCTGGAGCACGGCGGCCACTGTCAGCTCCAGGTTCTCCCGGGCCAGCGCCGGCAGGGTGTACTTGTCGGAGATGACCTCACCCTGCTCGGTCACCTTGATCGCGCCGTCCAGGGTGCCGTACGGCTGGGCCAGGATCGCCTCGTGGGTGGGGCCACCACCACGCCCGACCGTGCCACCCCGGCCGTGGAACAACCGCAGGTGCACACCGTGCCGGGCGGCCACGTCCCGCAGCGCCCGCTGCGCCCGGTGGATGGACCACTGGCTGGTGGTGATGCCGGCCTCCTTGTTGGAGTCGGAGTAGCCCAGCATCACCTCCTGCACGTCGCCGCGGGCCGCCACCAGCGCCCGGTAGGCCGGCAGGGACAGCAGCTCGTCGAGCATCTCACCGCCGGCGTTCAGCTCGGCCGGGGTCTCCAGCAGCGGTACGAAGCCGATCCGGGCCCGCCCGGTGTGCACGTCGACCAGGCCGGCCTCCCGGGCCAGCACCACCGCGGCGAGCACGTCGTCCACGCCGAGCGTCATCGAGATGATGTACGACTCGATGACCTCGCCACCGAACCGGTCCTGCGCCTCGCGGATCGCCCCGAACACGTCGAACGTCTTGCGCGCCGCCTCGGTCAACGGGGTGTCCAGGGCGGACAGTGGCCGGCGGCCGGTCAGCTCGTCGGCGAGCAGCTTGGTGCGCTCCAGCCGGGTCAGCGACGGGTAGTCCGCGACCTCGCCCACCGCCGTGTAGAGCTGGGTGAGCACCTCGTGGTGCTTCTCGGCGTGCTCCCGGACGTCCATGGTGGCCAGGTGCAGGCCGAACGCGGAGACGGTACGGATGGTCGAGGCGAGCCGGCCGACGGCGGTGAGCTGCCCGGAGTTGCGGGCCAGCGAGGCGCGCAGCAGTTCCAGGTCGGCGACCAGCTCGGCGGAGCCCTGGTAGTCCCGGCCCGGCACGTGCGGGGTGCCGGCGCGCAGCCGCTCCCGGGTGTTGGCCAGCTTCGCCTTCACGCAGCGGGCCTTGAGCCGGTAGGGCTCCTCGGCGTTGACCCGGCGGAACCGGGGTGCCACCTCGGGCAGCGCGTCGAGGTCGGCGGCGAGGCTGGCCGACAGGTCCAGCGACACGGCGCGCAGCCGGCGGGAGACGGAGACCTCGTTGACCAGGTGCTCCATCGCCGCCTCGGTGGCCGCGATGCCGTGCTCGTGCTGGATGCGCAGCACCTCCCGGGTGACGGCGGGGGTGACGAACGGGTTGCCGTCCCGGTCGCCGCCGATCCAGGTGCCGAAGGTCAGCGGGCGGGACGTCGGCGAGGTCTCCACGCCGAGGGTGCGCAGCGTGTCGGCCAGGTCGTCGAGCACCTGCGGGGCGGCCTCGGCGTACAGGTCGCGCAGGTAGTAGATGGCGTTGCGGGCCTCGTCGGTCGGATCGGGCCGGTCGAGGCGCAGCTCGTCGGTCTGCCACATCAGGTCGAGCAGTTCGGCGAGGCGGCGGTTGGCCGGGCCCTCGTCGCTGGCGCCGTAGAGGATGGCGTTGCTGGTCTCGGCGTCCAACTCGTCGGCGATGGCGCGCAGCTTGGACAGGATCGACCGGCGGGCCGCCTCGGTGGGGTGGGCGGTGAAGACGGGGCGTACCGCGAGACGGCGGGCGGCGGCGGCGATCTCCTCGGCGGGCACCCCGCGCTCGGCGATCATCTTGGCGGCCTGGTCCAGCCAGCCGCCCTGGATCGCCCGGCGGCGGCGCAGGTCCCGGGCGCGGTGCACCTGCTCGGTGATGTTGGCCAGGTGGAAGTAGGTGGAGAAGGCGCGGGCCAGCCTGGTGCCGGTGGTCACGTCGAGCCCACCGAGGCGCTGCGCGGCGGCCGGGGCGTCGGAGCGGACCTGGGCGCGGATCTCCTCGACCAGGTCGAGCAGCGGCCGACCCTCCTGGCGGGCCAGGGTCTGACCGAGCAGGGTGCCGAGCCTGCGGATGTCGGCCCGCAGGGCGGCGTCGGGCCCGTCGTGATCGTGCTGGTCGGTCACGTGCGCTCCTTACGTGAGTACGAAGGACAGCGCTGTCCGACTCCCTGGATGGTATCCGCGCGGCCCGGTCCGGAAGGAAGGGGTTCGGTGTGTCACGTTCCCCACGGTCGACGCGTCCTCACCGGGCCGCCCGCGCCGAACCGGCCCGTCGGCTGCGGAACAGGGCGGCGGTGAGCAGGCCGAACACCCCGAGGGCGGCCCAGAGCAGCAGCCCTGCCAGCGGCCACCGGGTGGACCGCCAGTCGAAGTAGACCACCGACTTGAGTAGGTCGGTGGCGAGGCCGGGGACGTTCCAGCGGTGCATGCCGCGTAGCGCGGCGGGCAGGAACTCCGGGGCGTAGATGCCGCCGGAACCGGGGTTGCCGAGCACCACCAGCAGGAGGATCACCAGCCCGGTGCCGAGCAGCCCCAGCCAGCCCTGCACCGCGGCGGCCACCATCGCGGCGGTGAAGACGGTGAGTACGCCGACCGCCGCCACCGCGACCAGGTCGTGGTCCCAGACGCCGAGCACCGGGCCGACAAGCACCGCGCCGATGGTCCCGAGCAGCACCGCGTGCACCGCCAGCGAGCCGATCCGCAACCCGGCCCGGCGCAGCCCGCGTGGGGCGGTGCCGAGCGAGACGCCGAGCGCGGTCGAGGCCAGGTAGCCGCCGAGCACCAGCCCCACGGCCAGGTAGAACGGCACCAGGCCGCGCGGGTCGTCGGGCGAGACGGGCACCTGGTCGGTGACGGTCAGCGGCAGTCGGGCCTGCTGGGCGGCCGGGGTGAGGACCTGGGTGACCAGTTCGGTGGCGGCCGGGGCGGAGGCGCTGGCGGTGGCCAGGGTGAGCGTGCCGTCGGGGGCCGAGGTCAGCACGGCGTACACCTGGCGGGCGGTGAGCGCGTCGTCGGCCGCGCCGGGGCTGTCGTACCCGACGGGTTCGATGGTGTCGGTGCGGGCGCGCACGGCGGTCAGCAGCGCCTGGGCGCGCTGGTCGCCGGTCACCACCCCGACCGGCACGTCCCGGGGGTGCGGCTGGTGCAGCGCGCCGACGTAGGCGGCGATGAACGCGGTGGCCAGCGCCAGTGTGCCGACCAGCAGCGCCACCGTGCGGGGCAGCCAGTCCCGGGTACGCGGCTCGTCTTCCACCGGCCAAGCCTATGGCCCGTAATGCCCGGCCTGAGGGGTTTCGTCGGGTGAAATCCGCTGGTGGTGGGCGGTAGGTTCCGGTCGTGGCGTCTCCCGCGTACCCCATCAAGCCGAAGCCGGGCGACCGGGTCGCGGTGGTCTCACCCTCCGCCGGTCTGCCGGCACTCTTCCCGCACGTGTACGAGCTGGGCCTGCGCCGGCTCCGCGAGGAGTTCGGCCTGGAGCCGGTGGAGTATCCGACCACCCGGCAGTCCCGGGCCGCCCCCCGGGACCGGGCGCGTGACCTGACCGCCGCCTTCGCCGACCCGACGATCAACGCCGTGCTCGCCACCGTCGGCGGGGACGACCTGATCACCGTCACCCCGCACCTGGACGACGCGGTGCTGCGGGCCAACCCGAAGCCGTACTTCGGCTACTCGGACAACACCAACGTCCTCAACCACCTCTACCGGCTGGGGATGGTGTCCTACCACGGCGGCTCGGTGCTGGTGCACCTCGGCCGACCCGGCGCACCGCACCCGCTGACCTTCGACTCGCTGCGCGCCGCCCTGTTCACCTCCGACTGGTACGAGCTGACCCCCGCGCCGGAGTGGGGTGACGAGCCGGGCGACTGGCGGGATCCCGCCTCGCTGACCCGGGAACCGGTGATGTTCCCCGGCACCGGCTGGCGCTGGCAGGGGCCGTCGACAGTGGTGCGGGGCCGCACCTGGGGTGGCTGCCTGGAGATCCTGCACTGGCTGATGGCCGCCGACCGGGTCCCGTCGGCCGCCGAACTGGCCGGCTCGGTGCTCGTGGTCGAGACCTCCAACGAACTCCCCGACGCCCGGGAGGTGTTCCGGATGCTGCGCAACATGGGGGAGCGGGGGCTGCTCGGCGGGTTCCCGGCGATCGTGGTCGGCCGCCCGAAGGCGTGGGACTTCGCCCGTCCGTTGCCGCTGGCCGACCGGTTGGCCTGGGCCGCCGCCCAGCGGGCCGCCGTCACCCGGGCGCTGGCCGCCTACCACCCGGATCCGGTGGTGGTCTTCGACGTCGATCTGGGTCACACCGACCCGCAGTTGATCATCCCGTACGGCGGGGAGATCGTGGTCGACGCGATCGAACGCCGAATCATGGTGCGCTACTGAGCGCCTGGGTCCCGGACGTAGACGCCCTCGCCCTGTCTTCCCTCGATCAGCCCTTCGGCCTTGAGGATGAGCAGGGCGGTTCGGACCGAGCCGTAGGAGACGCCATATGTCTCGATGAGGCCCTTGGTCGTGGGTAGCTGATCACCCGGTCTCAGCTTTCCGGCGTGGATCTGATCGCGGATGGCTGACGCCACCTGCTCGTATTTAGGCGTGTTCATGGTGTCTCCCTGGCTCGCAGAGCCAAGTAGATCACCACAAGTTGACAGCGTCTATAACGTCGACAGTGTCGACAATGTCGACGCTCAGCTATAAACTGACTTCGCTCACCTGGCTCGCAACCGGTTGAGCATCACCAACAGGGCGGCCCGGGGTGGAGCTGGCACTCCGCTCCCCGGGCCTTGACCAGGAAAGGACGACCCTGGCCCATGAGTAACCTACCGAACCCCGTTCATCCACCTTGGTGTCTGCCCGGCCCCACCTGCGCCGGGTCGAACGATCTGCACCTGTCCCGGCTCATCGGCACGGCCGTCCGGGGCGACGAGGTGATCCAGGTCAGGGTCGGCCTGTGGCGGATGGACGTCGGTCCGACCCCGCCGTCCGGCCTGTTGCTGGAGCTCTCCGCCGGCTCCGACGTCGAACGGTGGCCGATCGACCTGGCGCAGTCGCGTGCGTTGGCCCACCTGTCCCGACGGCTGGTGAGCCGGCTAGATCCGGGCACGGCCCGAGCCGCCTGAGCGCCTACCGACCCGCCACGATCGACGCCGGATCGGCGAGTAGGCGGCTGTTCAATCGTCGATCGTGGCGAAGGCACGGACCGGGAAGGTGCCCATGCCGGCCACCCGGGGCGGGGCGGCGGTGAACCGGAAACCGGTCGGGGGCAGCGCGTCCAGGCCGGTCAGGTGCTCCACGATCGGGATGCCGGCGGCCAGCAACGCGCTGTGCGTCGGCCGTTCACCGGCGGCGGCCGGGCTCATGTCGTCGATGTTGATCGAGTCGATGCCGACCAGGGCGGCACCCGCCTCGACCAGCCACTGCGCGCCGGCCCCGGTCAGGTAGGGAGCGTCGGGGGCCGGGTACCGGTCGGTGCCGAAGTGCACGTCCCAACCCGTGTGCAGCAGCACCGCGCGCCCGGCCACCTCGTACGGGGCCAGCAGCAGCGGGTCCACCGCGCGGGTGCCGGCCGGCACCCGGACCAGCACCCCGGGCAGGTCGGCGAGGCGGTCCAGCGGCACGCCGGCCAGGTCGGCCCCGTCGGCCCAGCGGTGGGCGGGGGCGTCCAGATAGGTGCCGGTGTTGGCGATCATGTCGATCCGGGCGACGTGGAACTCGACGCCCGGGGCGTAGTTCGCCCGGGACGCCTCCCTGGTCAGCCAGTCGGTGATCCTCGGGACGGGCCAGCCGGGCAGGGTGGTCATCCCGTCGGTGACCAGGTGGCTCAACTCGACCAGCCGCCGCCGACCGGTGGCGGTGGCCACGCCCCGGCCGCCCTGGTGCGCTTCCTCGATGATCGTCTTTCCGCTGATCCGCACCTCGGCCACCATGAGCAGCCCGAGGTGCCGGACCAGGAGGGTGGCAAGGGCGTCGTCCGTGATGTCCGGGTCGGGGATGTCCAGCCGGAAACCCTCGGTCCGCAACCCGCCACCGTTGGCGAAGGTGATCTCCGCGTCGAACTGCGCCCGGTGCTGCCTCGTCATGGCTTCACCGCACCATGCCCGGCGTACCCGGTCAAGATCCGTCCGACGGCCCGGCGTGGGCGGAGAAGGGCGAAGGTGCCGTGCAGGGGGCTGCACGGCACCTTCGGGGTTGCCACGAGGTGGGCCACCCGGGGCCCGGCGGGGGGTGTCGGGCCCCCCCGAGCGGGCCCGCGTGCCCCCGTCCGGCCGCCTATCCGGCGACCGTTCCGGGCTGACGCGATCAATCCTCGCCTTCGGAGTGGCCTTCGTTCTTGTAAAAATGTGCTCGGATGGGCGGTCAGTCGGCGGCCGGTCGCTTCGGGACGAGCAGCTTGCGCAGTCTGGCCGGCGGATGGCCGACCTGCTCCCGGACCACCCGGGTCAGGTGCGCCTGGTCGGTGAAGCCGTAGTCGTTGGCCAGCCGGCCCAGCGGCGGACCATCCGGCTCGGCGAGGGTGTCCAGCACCGCCCGGACCCGGAGTCGGTTCCGGTAGGCGGTGAGGCTGCTGCCGGTGACCCGCTGGAAGACCCGGCTGAGGTGGTGCGGCGAGGCACCCACCGCACGGGCGACCTCGGCCAGGCCCAGGGTGAAGTCCGAGGTGGCCAGCACCTCGCGGGCCCGGTCGGCGAGGTGCCGGTGAGCGGCCATGGTCGCCGGTCGCCGCCGTACCGCGCGGTCGATCTCGGCCCCTTCGTCGTCCCCGGCCAGGGCGCTGTGCTGGAGCAAGCGGCCGAGGAACCGGTGCAGCCGCTCGGCCATCTCGAACCGGTCCAGCCCGCGCAGGGACTCCGCCACCAGCAACCGGTGCGCCAGGTCCAGGGAGGCGTCCGAGTGGCCGTCCCAGCCGGACCGGTCGAGCCAGCGGTCCCCGTCCGGCCGGTCCGCCAGCACCTCCGGGTCGATCTCCAGGCTGGTGAACGAGTCACCGCAGCCGTACGGGTGCGCCGCCGCCTGCTCGTCACCGGGCCGGGTGATCACTACCGAGGTGGGGTCGACGAGCACCGAGCGGCCGTTGATCCGGTAGTGGGACGCGCCGGAGCGGCCCAGCACCACCCTGTACCTGTCGTCGGTGACGGTCTCCGACCAGTCGTGGTTCTCGACCATGCACTGGCCCTGGTAGACGAGGATCCCGTCCGGGTGGCCGAGCACCCGCCAGCGGGCGGGCGTGGTCTTGCGGCGCGGATCGCTGCCGGTTCCCTCGGGCATCAGGTTCCCCCCAGGTGCTCGCCGATCAGCATGGCGGCCGATCGTCTCCCGTAAGAGATAGTGTCGAATCCGTAGACCCCCCGTCCAGACCGGGCGCGGGGTGATCGTCGTGCCCGTCTCGGAGTTGATCTCGCATGCTCACCGGACTCTTCGCCGCCGCCCTGGCCGATCCAGGGCTGGCCCGGGCGCGTGACCTGGCCCGCTCCGGCGCGGCCCAGGTGGACGGCCTGGACCTGACCGCCCCGGCCGCGCTGCGCCCGTTCGCGGTCGCCGCGGTCGCCGTCGACGAGCCGGCCGGTGGGGCGGGACGACCGGTTCTCGCGGTGACCGCCACCAGCCGGGAGGCCGACGACCTCGCCTCCGCGCTGGGCAGCCTGCTCCCGCCGGAGCAGGTCGCGGTCTTCCCGTCCTGGGAGACGCTGCCGCACGAGCGGCTCTCGCCCCGCTCCGACACGGTCGGCCGACGGCTGGCCGTGCTGCGCCGGCTCGCGCATCCGGAGTCCGCCGACGCACACGGCCGCACCGGCCCGCTGCGGGTCGTGGTGGCACCCGTCCGGTCTCTGCTCCAACCACAGCTCAAGGGGCTCGGCGACCTGGAGCCGGTCCGGCTCGCCGCCGGCGAGGAGGCTGATCTCGAAGAGATCGCCAGGCAGCTGACCGACATGGCGTACGCGCGGGTGGACCTGGTCACCAAGCGCGGCGAGTACGCCGTCCGGGGCGGCATCCTGGACGTCTTCCCGCCCACCGACGAGCACCCGTCGCGGGTCGAGTTCTGGGGCGACGAGGTGGAGGAGATCCGCACCTTCGCCGTCGCCGACCAGCGGACCATCGAGGGCACGCCGATGCTCTGGGCGCCGCCCTGCCGGGAACTGCTGCTCACCCCGGGCGTGCGGAAGCGGGCCGCCGCGCTCGCCGGAGAGCACCCGGAGCTGGCCGAGATCCTCGACAAGCTGGCCGAGGGCATCCCGGTCGAGGGGATGGAGTCGCTGGTCCCGGCGCTGCTCGGCGACGAGAGCCTGGAACTGCTCGTGGACACCATGCCGGCCGGCACCCACGTGCTGCTCTGCGACCCGGAGCGGATCCGCACCCGGGCGCACGACCTGGTGCGTACCTCGGAGGAATTTCTCCAGGCGAGCTGGGCCGCGGCCGCCGTCGGCGGCCAGGCCCCGGTGGACCTCGGCGCCGCCGCCTTCAAGTCCCTGGCCGAGGTACGCGCCACCGCCCGCGCCCGGCGTCAGCCCTGGTGGACGCTCGCCCCGTTCGGGCTGGTCGAGGCGGACGCCGCCACCCCCGCCCGGCAACCCTGGGAGGACGCACCGGCCGAGGTGGACGTCACCCCCGACGACGCGATCGCGGTGAGCCTGGCCGCCCAGCCCGCCCCGCTCTACCACGGCGAGACCGACCGAGTGGTGGACGACGTCAGGCGCTGGACCGGCGAGGGCTGGTCGGTCGCGCTGGTCTTCGAGGGGCACGGCCCCGCCCAGCGGGCCGTCGAGGTGCTCCGCGACGCGGGCCTGGGCGCCCGGCTCACCGAGCAGGTGCCGGCCGCGCCGGCACCCGGCGAGGTGCTGGTCTCCTGCGGCTGCCTGACCGCCGGCTTCGTCGACGAGGCGTCGCGGTTCGTGCTGCTCACCGGCAACGACGTCAGCGGTGGCCGGGGCACCTCCACCCGGGACATGCGCAAGATGCCGAGCCGGCGGCGCAACACCATCGACCCGCTGGAGCTGAAGGCCGGCGACTTCGTCGTGCACGAGCAGCACGGCATCGGCCGGTACGTCGAGCTGGTGCAGCGCACCGTCAACGGCGCGTCCCGGGAGTATCTGGTCATCGAGTACGCGGCGAGCAAGCGCGGCCAGCCCGGTGACCGGCTCTTCGTCCCCACCGACCAGCTCGACCAGCTGTCCCGGTACGTCGGCGGTGAGCAGCCCACCCTGCACAAGATGGGCGGCTCGGACTGGCAGAAGTCCAAGGCCCGCGCCCGCAAGGCGGTCCGCGAGATCGCCGCCCAGCTCATCCAGCTCTACGCCGCCCGGAAGGCGTCCAAGGGGCACGCGTTCGCCCCGGACAGCCCGTGGCAGCGGGAGCTGGAGGACGCCTTCCCCTGGCAGGAGACGCCCGACCAGTTGGCCGCCATCGAGGAGGTCAAGCGGGACATGGAGCAGACCGTCCCGATGGACCGGCTGATCTGCGGCGACGTCGGGTACGGCAAGACCGAGATCGCGGTACGCGCGGCGTTCAAGGCGGTGCAGGACGGCAAGCAGGTGGCCGTGCTGGTGCCGACTACGTTGCTGGTGCAGCAGCACTACAACACGTTCGCCGAGCGGATGAACCAGTTCCCGGTGACCATCCGGCAGCTCTCCCGCTTCCAGACCGCCAAGGAGAGCGAGCGGACGCTGGAAATGGTCGCCGACGGCACCGTCGACATCGTCATCGGCACCCACCGGCTGCTCCAGACGGCCACCCGGTTCAAGCAACTCGGCATGGTGGTCATCGACGAGGAGCAGCGCTTCGGGGTCGAGCACAAGGAACACCTGAAGACGCTGCGCGCCTCGGTCGACGTGCTGAGCATGTCGGCCACCCCGATCCCGCGGACGCTGGAGATGGCGATCACCGGCATCCGGGAGATGTCGACGATCGCCACCCCGCCCGAGGAGCGGCACCCGGTGCTGACCTTCGTCGGGTCGTACGACGACCGGCAGGTGGCCGCGTCCATCCACCGTGAGCTGCTTCGCGACGGGCAGGTCTTCTACCTGCACAACCGGGTCGAGTCGATCGACCGGACCGCCCGGAAGCTGCGCGAGCTGGTGCCCGAGGCGCGGGTGGCGGTGGCGCACGGGCAGATGGGCGAGGAGGCGCTGGAGAAGGTGATGGTCGGCTTCTGGGAGAAGGAGTTCGACGTGCTGGTCTGCACCACCATCGTGGAGTCCGGCATCGACATCCCGAACGCCAACACGTTGATCGTGGAGCGGGCCGACCTGCTCGGCCTGGCCCAGTTGCACCAGATCCGGGGTCGGGTGGGCCGGGGCCGTGAGCGGGCGTACGCGTACTTCCTCTATCCGCCGGAGAAGCCGCTCACCGAGCACGCCCACGAGCGGCTGGCCACCATCGCCCAGCACACCGAGCTGGGCGCGGGCATGTACGTGGCGATGAAGGACCTGGAGATCCGGGGCGCCGGCAACCTGCTCGGCGGTGAGCAGTCCGGGCACATTGAGGGCGTCGGTTTCGACCTGTACGTCCGGATGGTCGGCGAGGCGGTGTCGGCGTTCAAGGGCGAGAGCACCGAGGAGGAGACCGACGTCCGCATCGACCTCCCGATCGACGCGCACCTGCCGCTCGACTACGTCGGGGTGGAACGGCTGCGCCTCGAGATGTACCGCAAGCTCGCCGAGGCGCGCGACGACGAGCGGCTGCGCGAGGTGGTGGCCGAGATGACCGACCGGTACGGCGAGCCGCCCGCCCCGGTGCAGAACCTGGTCGCGGTGGCCCGGTTCCGGCTGCTGGCCCGCCGCTACGGCCTGACCGACGTCAGCATGCAGGGCAAGCACCTGCGGTTCGGGCCGCTGCCGCTGCCCGACTCGAAGCAGTTGCGGCTCAAGCGCTACCACCCGGACTCGGTCTACAAGCCGGCCACCGACCAGGTCAGCGTGCCCCGGCCGAGCACCCGCCGGATCGGCGGCGAGCCGTTGCGGGACCAGGCGCTGCTGGAGTGGTGCGCCCAACTCCTCTCCGACGTCCTCGGCGAGCCGGCCGCACTCGCCGGAGCGCGGGCATGACCGGGCTGCCGCCCGCCGGACGGCACGGCGCGTGGGCGCGCGTACCGAATGGCGCGGAGCGCGGGGTGGGGCCGCAGGTCGCGGTGGGCGGCGTCACCGTACACAGGCAGGCATGAGAGAGTGACAGTCATGCGTGCACGCCGTCTCATCGCCGCCGCCAGCGTCGCGGCCCTGGGTGTCCTCTCCCTCTCCGCCTGCGGCAAGGCATCTCCGGATGTGGCCGCATACATCGGCGACAGTCGCTACTCGGTCGCCCGGGTGGACGCGATCTACACCGACGCCCAGACGAAGTACGCCGAGGCGGTGCGCCAGGGCGCGGCCCAGTCCGGCCAGACCCCCGGCCCCGAGCAGCTGCGCGCCGGGGTGACCCGGCAGGACGTGGTGAACCTGCTGGTCAGCATCGACCTGGGCAAGCGGGTCGCGGCGGAGAAGAACCTCCAGGTGCCCGACCAGATCACCCCCGACCAGTTGGCCGAGCAGCTCCAGATGCCGCCGCAGGCCGAGTTCGCCAAGCTCTGGGGCGAGTGGGCGGACCTGTTCGCCGTACTCAGTCAGCAGCTGCCGCCGGCCGACCTGAGCGACGAGTCGGTGATGGCGGTCTACCACGCGATCGAGAAGACCGGTGGCATCGAGCCGGGCCTGTCGGTGGCCGAGGTGCGGAAGCTCTTCGGTGACGGCGGTTTCGTCCGCAGCGCCTCCGCGTTGAGCGCCGCGCTGGAGGAGCAGGCCGACAAGACCAACGTCGAGGTCAACCCCCGGTACCGGCCGCTCGGCGTACCCGCCTGGGTCAACAAGGGCCAGGAACTGGTCTTCTACGCGCTGCCGTACATCGACGCGAGCGGCCCGGTGACCGACGTGTCGACCCCCGAGCCGGTCGGCAGCCCGACCCCGGCGCAGGGGCCGGCGGCCTCCTGAGCATGTCCGACCGGATCGTCCTGCTGGTCAGCTCGCCCCGGTTGCCGGCCGGTCTGCTGACCGTCGCCGCCTGGGACGTGCTCCGTAGCGCACCGGTGCTCACCGGCGCGGAGAGTGCACAGGTCATGGCGGTACGCGCGGCGGGCGTCGAGGTCACCGTCGTGTCCGCCGGGGCCACCGACGCGCTGCTCGACGCGGCGGCGGCCCACGGTACGGCGGTCTGGCTGGCCGGTCCGGCCGGTGACGAGACCCTGGCCCGGGAGCTGGGCCTGCGGCTGGCCCGACAGCCGGGGCTGGCCGAGCTGGAGCTGATGTACGGCTCGTGGGATCCGCCCGGGGCCCGGTTGCTCGACGCGGTCGAGGTGATGGACCGGCTCGCCTCACCGGGCGGTGACCCGTGGAAGCGGGCGCAGACCCACCGTAGCCTCGCCGGTTTCCTGATCGAGGAGTGCTACGAGGCGTACGACGCGATAAGCGACGGCGACACCGACGCGCTCCGCGAGGAGTTGGGCGACGTGCTGCTCCAGGTGTTGTTGCACGCCCGCCTGGCGGAGGACCTGCCCGAGGGTGAGCGGTGGAACGTCGACGACGTGGCCGGCACCCTGGTCGACAAGATGGTCCGCCGCAACCCGCACGTCTTCGCCGGTGCCGAGGCGGGTTCCCTGGCGGAGATCGAGGCGAACTGGGAGCGGATCAAGCAGGCCGAGAAGGCCCGCGCGTCGGTCCTCGACGGCATCGCGCTGAGCCAGCCCGCCCTGTCCCTGGCCGCCAAGATCCTCGACCGGGCCGGCCGGGCCGGGCTGACCGTCCCCCTGCCGTCCCCCGACGCCGAGCCCGACCCGGAGTCGCGCCTCGGTGCCACGATGCTCGCCATGGTGGCCGAGGCCCGCCGGGCCGGCCTGGACCCGGAGGCCGCGCTCCGCCACGCCACCCTGACCCACGCCACCGCCCTGCGCACCGCCGAACCCCCTCCGCGCGATGGCTGAGGGGCCGCTCGTACGGGTTGTGTCAGGACTGCTTGGCGAAGCCGACGAACGCCTTCCAGGCCGCAGGCTCGAAGGCCAGGGCCGGGCCGGAAGGGTCCTTGCTGTCGCGGACGGCCACGATGCCGGCAAGGTTGTCGGCCACCTCCACGCAGTCGCCACCACCGGTGCCGCTGCGGGTGCTCTTGTGCCAGATCGCGCCGGTCAGGTCCATGTCTCTGCTGCCTCCGGGATCAACGTGACGGTGGCCCTTCGGGCATAGCCGTTGCTCGCCCAGACTCCCAGGTCTGCCGCAGAGAGTGTACGTCTGCTGCCCGCTCGACGAGCGTTCCGTGTAGCTGGTTGTCCAGGTAAGCGATGTCGTCGCCCTCCACCAGACCCGGGGCTTGACGCGCACACGAAGCGGCCCCCTCAGCGCGGTGTCATGGGGCTGAGGGGGCCGCTCGTACGTGGTGTCAGGACTGCTTGGCGAAGCCGATGAACGCCTGCCAGGTAGCCGGCTCGAAGGCCAGGGCCGGGCCGGAAGGGTCCTTGCTGTCGCGGACGGCCACGATGCCGGGAAGGTTGTCCGCCACCTCGATGCAGTCACCGGAGTTGCCGCTGCTCCGCGTGCTCTTGTGCCAGATCGCGCCGGTCAGGTCCATGACTCTGCTTCCTCCGAGATCAACTTGAGGGTGGCCCCTTTGGGCATTGCCTCTGCTCGCACAGACTCCCAGGTCTGCCGCAGAGAGTGTACGTATGCTGCCCGCTCGACGATGGTTCCCTGTAGTTGGTTGTCCAGGTAAGCGATGTCGTCACCCTCTGCGGGGGTGGCGATGACGAAGGCGCCGTTCAGCCCGTGATACGCCCCCGTGCCCTTCGGAATCAGGTGAAGGTGGACTCTCGGCTGCTGCGCCACTTCCTGGAGGTGGAGCAACTGCTCGCGCATCACCTTCTGGCCACCGATCGGGCGCTCCAGGGCGGTGTAGTCGAGCACCGCCACGAACAGGGGCGGGCTGTCCCGATGAAGGATCTCCTGCCGGGCCAGTCGGGCGACGACCTGCTGCTCCATGGCATCCCCGACCAGGTGACTCGCCCCCTCGTGCAGGGCCCGCGCGTACGCCTCGGTCTGGAGCAGGCCGGGCAGCACCAGCGGCTGGAACGAGCACAGCGCGGTCGCCTCCTGCTCGATCGTGACCCACTCGCGGAACCACGGCATCAGGCTTTCCTTGATCAGGGCGTCCCGGATCCGACTGAGCAGGCCGTCCGCCTGGAGGGCTTCGTCGCAGCGCTCGGCGAACTCCTCGCGCGGTGGCCGGCGGCACTGCTCGACGGCGGCGACCAGTGAGGCCGAGTAGTTGATCTGCTCGCCCAGCGCCTCTTGAGACAGTCCGGCCTTGACTCGCAGGCGGCGCAGCTCACCGGCGAACAACTCCAGCATGGGCGGGCTTTCCATCTGCACACTCCTGCACGTGAAGGTGGCCGAGCTGCACACCTGGGCCGGTGCAGCGTGTGTGGCTTCCGAGCGTAGTGGTGTCCTCACCAGACTGTCATTCAGGCGGGTCAGCTCCGACAGGACAGCGTTGGGGCCGGCTTCGCGGTGGGGCCGCTCCCGTCCAGGGGGAGGGGAGCGGCCCCCTTCCAATTCCAAGGGAGGTCGAGATGATCCGCACGATCAGGCGGTGGATGGCCAGGAAGACTCCGCCCTGCCGGGCGATCGGGTCGGTCCGCCCACCCTGGGCTTACCAGCCCACCATGTTGGTTCCCTCGGTGCGGACCTCCGAGCAACCCCTGATGACCTTGGCTGGGGAGTGGCGCGCGAACGGGGGCCGTTGGTGACCGTCAGGACCGATGCGGAGGGGCCGGAGCCGTACGGGATCGTCAAGCGGTTCCTGTGGTTCCTGGACCTGACCAACGACGAGGCGCGTGCCAGCGCCGCGACGGTGCGGTGATGGCGGTGGTCCGCCCGCCCGTCCCGCACGTCGCCATGCGCCCGCTGTGGCGTTGCCGCAACTGCGGCAGGGAGTGGCCCTGCCAGCCGGCCAAGCTCGCGTTGCTCACCGAGTATCGGGAGAACCGGACCGCCCTGCTTGTCTACCTCGGCACCCTGATGCAGGAGGCGACGAGTCAGCTCACCCAGCTCAACCCCGACCGGCGCGCGGACATGGCAGACCGCTTCCTCGCCTGGGCGCGAGCCCGAGGATGAGGGCCATGCCGAGGGTGCGGGGACCTCCGCATCAACCTCGCCGCGAGTCACCCGCACTTCATGATCGCTTCACCGATGGACAGACACGCGGGCACCGGCCCGTACATGGTGCGAACCAGCACCGCTGACTGCACAGGTGCAAGGAGAAGTCATGACTGTCACTGCCAGTGAACCGACCACGAACACGACCGCGCTCGATCCCCGAACCCTCGTCACGTCGGAGGTCTTCGGCAAGCTGGTCGACTACTTCGCCGCCGACCGGCACGTCACCCGCGCCTACGCGGAGCGGGCCGTCGAACAGTTCTGCGTGTTCCTCAAGGCGCACGCAGACAACGTCGGCAACCCGGACTTCGGGATGTCGCTGCCGGACGGGTCGGTCGGCCGTGTCGTGCCGACCCTTCCGGTCGACGCGGTGTGGCATTCCGTGTTGCAGCACACCGTGCCCTACGCCGCCGCCTGCGAGCAGATCGCCGGGGGTTTCGTCCACCACATCCCCATCCTGACCGAGGGGATGATGGACGGCACGGCTGTCACGTTCACGCTCGCGGCGCTGCACGCCACCGGGTACCGGGTCGACATGGAGTTCTGGCACGGTGAGGCGGAATCGTGCTGCCCGCCCGGGGAGCCGGACTTCAGCGGCAGGTAACAACGAGAGGTGGACATGCGCAGTGAGTGGATCGCCCTGCCCGATGCCGTGAGGGCGGCAGTTGCCGAACGAGTCGGCGGCATCATCGGCGCGTACCCGGCTCCGAGTGGTGACCACGCGGAGATCGCGTCGACCGTCATCGGCTCAACCGGCACGGTCTTCGTCAAGGCCGCCTCTTCGGGCCTGGGCGTTCGGTCACTGCGCTATGAACTGGCGGTAACCAAGGTCATCGGTAGTCATCCGCCCACGATCCTGTGGGACTTCGAGTCCGACGGCTGGTTGGTGGTGGGGGCCGAGCGCCTTGACGGTCCCCACCCCGACCTGTCGCCCGGTAGCCGTGATCTCGATGCGTTCGCCTTGACGCTGAAGGAGCTTCAGGAGGCCCCAGCCCCGGGCGTGCCGCTGTTCACTCCGCAGGGGCGGCTCGGCTTCGCGCATCCGGCGATGGACGGCGACTCACTCGTGCACTCCGACCTCAACGCGGCCAATCTGATCCTGACGTCGGACGGACTTCGGATCGTCGATTGGGCGTACGCGACCAAGGCGGCACCGTGGGTCGAGCTGGCGTTGCTCGTCCCGTGGCTGATCGGCAACGGCCACACCCCGGCCCAGGCGGAGGACTGGCTGGCCCAGTTTCCCGCCTGGGCCGGCGCCGACCGCGAGGTCCTGGACGACTTCGCATCGAGAAACGCCTCGAAGTGGGCTGCCAAGTCACGCCAGGGCACCGATCGCTGGGTGCACGATCTCGCGGCCTGGACCGACGAATGGGCGGCCCACCGGGCGTAGAACGCGACGAGCGGGCCAGCCTGATCGTCGTTGGCCCGCTCCGGGCTACCCCGGGGGTGGGTAGGGTCAGCGGATGTCCTCCTTCGTGCCCCTCGCCGAGCGGATCGTCGACGCCCTGCTGGAGAGCCGCCCCGGGCTCGCCACCTCCGCCGGTGACCACCGGTACGACGACCGGTTGCCGGATCTCTCCGCCGAGGCGGTGCAGGCCGACCAGGTGATGCTGCGGGAGGCCGCGGACGCGCTCGCCGAGGTCGACGCGGATGCGCTCGACATCGACGAGCAGGTCGACCACGCGTTGCTCAGCGCCCTGGTCGACCGGGAGTTGTTCGAGTCGACCGAGATCCGGGCGTACGAGTGGGACCCGCTGCGGCACAATCCCGGCCCCCTGCTGCACGCCCTGCTCGCCCGCCCGTACGCCCCGGTGGAGGAGCGGTTGGCCCATCTGGTCGGGCGGTTGACGGCCGTACCCGATGCGTTGGCGACCGCGCGGGCGACGCTGCGGGACATGCCCCGGATCCATGCCGAGACGGCGGTCGGGCAGTTCGCCGGCACCGCCGCGCTGATCCGTGACGAGGTGCCGGTGCTGCTCGCCCAGGCTCCCGCGCTGCGCGACACGGTGGGGCCGGCGGCGACGGCGGCGATCGCCGAGCTTGACGAGTTCGTCGGCTGGCTGCGCGCCGGGCTGGCCGCCGACGCCGGGCCGGGGCGTGACCCCCGGCTGGGCCGCCGCCGCTGGGAGGCCCGGCTCTGGCACACCCTCGACACCGAGCTGGGCGCGGCCGAGGTGCAGCGCCGGGCATGGGACAACCTGGACCGCGTCACCGCCGAGATCCGCGTCGCGGCCGTCGAGCTGGTCGGCGGCCCGGCCGACGACGAGACGGTACGCCGCGCGCTGGACCTGCTCGCCGCCGAGCACCCCGACGACCACTCCATCGTGGACCTCGCCTCGGTCACCCTCGACGAGGCCGCCGACTTCGTCCGGGCGCACGACCTGGTCAGCCTGGTCGAGGACCCATGTGTGATCCAGGAGATGCCGCAGTTCGCCAGGGGTGTCGCGGTGGCATACTGCGACCCGCCCGGCCCGCTGGAAACGGCGGACCTGCCCACCTTCTACTGCATCGCGCCCACCCCGGCGGACTGGCCGGCGCACCGGGTCGAGTCGTTCTACCGGGAGTACAACGACCACATGATCCGCAACCTGACGGTGCACGAGGCGATGCCGGGGCACTTCCTCCAGCTCGCCCACGCCCGCCGGTACGCCGGCCCCACCCGGGTCCGGGCGCTGACCGAGTCGGGGGTGTTCATCGAGGGCTGGGCGGTCTACGCCGAGGAGCTGATGGCCGGCCTCGGCTTCGGCGGCCTGCCGGTCCGGTTGCAGCAGCTCAAGATGCAGCTACGGATGACCATCAACGCGTTGCTCGACCAGTTGGTGCACTGCGACGGGATGACCGAGGCGGACGCGCTGGCACTGATGACCGGGCGCGGTTTCCAGGAGGAGGGCGAGGCCGCCGGCAAGTGGCGGCGGGCACTGCTGACCTCCACCCAGCTCTCCACCTACTTCGTCGGCTACACCGAGTTGGCAGACATCGCCGGCTCCCGCCCGGCCGGGGTGTCGTTGCGGGACTGGCACGACGCGATGCTCGCCCACGACTGCCCACCCCCGCGCCACCTGCGCACCCTGCTCGGCAGCTGAACCGTCCGGGTTCGCCGGTCGCAAGCCGGGTCGCGCGTGTTCCGGGCGCGCCGCCGGGCCATCCGGGTCAGGCCCGGCCGGCGACCGCGTCGATCAGCCAGCGGGAGATCGAGTACGCGGGCGGCAGCTCCGCAGGCAGGGCGTCCACCGGGAACCAGCGGGCCCTGACCAGTTCCCGCCCGTCCACCACCGGCTCGACGGTGGGGTCGGCGGCGGTGGCGGTGAAGCCGGCGAGCAGCACCCCCGGCCCGGAGATCGCCCAGGGTTGGCTGCCGAAGTAGTCGACCGTGTCGAGGTCCAGCCCGACCTCCTCGGTGACCTCCCGGCGGACCGCCGTCTCCAGCGACTCGCCTGCCTCGACGAAGCCGGCGACCAGCGCCCACAGCTCGGTCGGCCCGGACGCGTGCCGGACCAGCAGCAGCTCGGTGGGGCCGCCGGTCGGGCCGGGGCGGGTGATCGCGGCGAGCACCGCCGGGGAGAGCCGCAGCGGCACGTACAGGTCGCAGTCGGGGCAGCGCCGGGCGGTTTCTCCCGGCACGTCGGTGAGCGCCGCCCGGCAGGCCCCGCACCAGCGGTGGGTACGCCGCCAGGTGACCACGGCCACCGCCCGGCCGGCGAGCGTGGCTACCGGCTCGGGCAGCTCCGCGGCGAGCGCCCGCCAACTCCGCCACCGGCCGACCGGCCACCGGCCGCCTGTCGTCTCCCCGCCCCCGGCTGTGTCTCCGCCCCCGGTGCTGTCCCCGCCCCTGGTCGTCGCCCGGCCTCCGGCGGCCCGGCCCGGGTTGGCGGCCCGGCCCGGGTCGGCCGTCTCCGTGGTCCAGGCCGGTACGCCGTCGAGCGTGCCCAGCGGCACCCACCCGGTCTCCACCGGCAGGTCGCCGACCCGGGGCAGTCCGCCGTCGGGGGTGGTGAGCAGCCGGGTACCGGCCACCACCAGGCCCAGGTCGCCTGGCGCGGGCGACGGGTCGGCGGCATCGTCGGTGGCGGGCGTGGCACGTCCGGACGGGGGGACGGTCACGACGTCGCCGGTCGGCGGTCCGTCACTCCGGCGCCGGCCGGCAGGTCGAAGGCCGTGGCGGCCACCGAGTCGGTGTAGCGGTCCAGGGTCAGCTCGACCGGTCGGCCGTCGAGCACCCCGGTGAAGCTGCCGAGCACGCCCTCGCTTGTGACGCAGGCGTCGAAGTCGCCGGCGTCGCGGCGGACCTCGACGCAGCTCGCGTGGTGCCCGGTGATCGTGGTGTCGGTCTGCTTGACCTGGGCGCGCGGGTCCAGGGCGGCCTCGGTGAGCAGCCCGATGACCGCGGGCGGGGTGACCAGCCCGATCTTGCGGGCCTCGGTGAAGAGCGGGACGGCGGCCTTGCCGGACATCAGCACGGGCGGCACGACCGTGCAGGCGGTCCGCCCGGCGGTGGTCTCGCACCGGGTGATGGCCTGCTCGGAGACGGTGATCTTGCCGGCCGTCCAGGTGTACGCGGAGCGGGCCGGCTCCTTCTCCTGGGCGATGGTGATGGCCCGGTCGCCGGGGAGCCGGTACTCGGCGGTCCAGGTCCGGGCCAGTGACTCGTCGAGCCGGGCGGCGAGGTCGTTGACCAGATCGGACCGGCCGAGGGTGCGTCCGGCGTCGTCCAGGGTCTGACAGCCGGTGACGGTGAGCGACGCGATGACCGGCACGGCGAGCACGCGGAGGGTGGTCGAGACGGCGGGCATGGCGACCAGCGTGGTCGATCGGGTCCACCCGGCGCAAACCGGTTGCCGGTTGAGCGGTGAGAATCCGGGAATGTCCGTCTTGGTGGGCGGATCAGGGGTCGGCTACGTGTCCCCGGACGGCGTGGGTCCGGGCGCGGCCCGATACGCTGCGTTCAACATCTGCCTCAGCCGCACCGTCGCGGCCCATACCGGATTCGCACAACGAACGAGGAGCGACTCAGTGGCAACCATCGAGGGAATCGTCGCCCGGGAGATTCTCGACTCACGGGGCAACCCCACGGTCGAGGTCGAGGTAGGGCTGGACGACGGCACGATCGCCCGCGCCGCCGTACCCTCCGGCGCCTCCACCGGCGCCTTCGAGGCGGTCGAGCTGCGCGACGGTGACAAGGACCGCTACCTGGGCAAGGGCGTCGAGAACGCGGTCACCAACATCGAGGACAAGATCGTCGACCAGCTCATCGGCTACGAGGCCAGCGAGCAGCGGCTGATCGACCAGAAGATGCTCGACCTCGACGGCTCGGACAACAAGGGCGAGCTGGGCGCGAACGCCATCCTCGGTGTTTCGCTGGCGGTGGCCAAGGCGGCGGCCGGCAGCGCCGAGCTGAGCCTGTTCCGCTACCTGGGCGGCCCGAACGCCCACCTGCTGCCGGTGCCGATGATGAACATCCTCAACGGTGGGGCGCACGCCGACTCGAACGTCGACGTCCAGGAGTTCATGATCGCCCCGATCGGGGCCCCCAGCTTCCGGGAGGCGCTGCGCTCCGGTGCCGAGGTCTACCACGCGCTGAAGTCGGTGCTGAAGAAGAAGGACCTCTCCACCGGCCTGGGTGACGAGGGTGGCTTCGCGCCCAACCTGCCCAGCAACGCCGCCGCGCTGGACCTGATCGCCGAGGCGGTCGAGAAGGCCGGCTACCGGCTGGGCACCGACATCGTCTTCGCCCTCGACGTGGCCGCCACCGAGTTCTTCGACGACGGCACCTACACCTTCGAGAGCACCGCCAAGAGCGCCGAGGAGATGAGCAACTACTACACCAAGCTCATCGGCGACTACCCGATCGTCTCCATCGAGGACCCGCTGGCCGAGGACGACTGGAGCGGCTGGGCGACCCTCACCGCCGCCGTCGGCGACCGGATCCAGATCGTCGGCGACGACCTGTTCGTGACCAACCCGCAGCGCATCGCCCGGGGCATCGCCGAGAGGTCCGCCAACGCGGTGCTGGTCAAGGTCAACCAGATCGGCTCGCTGACCGAGACCCTGGACGCCGTGGACCTGGCGCACCGGGCCGGCTTCAAGTGCATGATGAGCCACCGCTCCGGCGAGACCGAGGACACCACCATCGCCGACCTGGCCGTCGCCACCGGCTGCGGTCAGATCAAGACCGGTGCCCCGGCCCGTTCCGACCGGGTCGCCAAGTACAACCAGCTCCTGCGGATCGAGGAGGAGCTGGGCGACGCGGCGCGGTACGCCGGCATCGGCGCGTTCCCGCGTTACCGTTCGGCCTGACCCAGGCGTACCTCGGGGGAGGGGTGTGACGATGCAGCAGCGCCGCACGCCGGGTGGTCAACGCCCGGCCCGCCGACCGACCGGTCGGCCGGGTGGCGCCCGGACACCGCTGCGCGACGGTGGGGTCCGCGCCGAGGCGCGGGCCACCACGGCCCGGTCGCGCAGCGCCGACGGGGTACGGTCGGCGAGCCGTCCGGCGGCGGCCCGCCGGACGGCTGCCGGTGGCACCATCCGACGGCTCACCGCACCCCACCCCCGACGGTTCACCGGCCGGGCCACCGTCCTGTTCGCGGTGCTGCTCGCGCTCGCCCTGGCGTACACCTATCCGGTCCGGGTCTATCTCGACCAGCAGGTCGACATCGAGCGGATGGAGGCCAGCCAGGCCGCCCAGCGCGAGGAGATCGCCGACCTGTCGGCCCAGGCGGCGAAGTGGCAGGACCCCGAATACATCAAGATCAAAGCGCGGGAACGGTTCTACATGGTGGCGCCGGGCGAGACCCCGGTGATCGTGCTCAACGACGTGGACGGCGCGGCCAGGGACGCCGCCGGTGGCCGGCCGTCGGGCCCCCCGAAGGCCCCCGACCCCTGGTACGACACCCTGTGGTCGAGCGTCCGGGCGGCGAACGGCGACGCCTCGGACCAGTGAGCAGCACCCGCGTACCGAACGAGAGATGGGCACCGTGACTGTCGTACCACCGCAGGAGCCGGCGGCGGACTCCGTACCCCCGCCGGAGCACGAGCCGGCCACCGAGGCCGACCTGGCCGCGGTGGCCGCGCAGCTCGGACGCCCACCCCGGGGCACCCGGGCGGTGGCCCACCGGTGCCCGTGCGGCCTGCCCGACGTGGTGCAGACGTCGCCCCGGCTGGCCGACGGCACCCCCTTCCCGACGCTGTTCTACCTGACCTGTCCCCGGGCGACGGCGGCGTGCAGCCGGCTGGAGTCGGCCGGGCTGATGAAGGAGATGGCCGAGCGGCTCGCCGAGGACCCGGAGTTGGCCGACCGGTACCGGGCCGCGCACGAGGACTACCTGGCCCGCCGGGCCGCGATC
Organism: Micromonospora sp. DSM 43699; assembly: GCF_055517075.1. Lineage (NCBI taxonomy): Bacteria > Bacillati > Actinomycetota > Actinomycetes > Micromonosporales > Micromonosporaceae > Micromonospora > Micromonospora sp. DSM 43699. The sequence continues at coordinate 3,119 of NZ_JBTMMT010000077.1, read as the reverse complement.
GGCGAGGTGCCGGAGATCGCCGGCATCTCTGCCGGCGGGATGCCCGGCCGGGTGAAGTGCCTGCACGTGCACCTGGGCCACGCGCTCGGTGCCGGGCCGGGGGTCAACCCGTTCGGCGACGAGACGCTCGCGCTGGTGGGGGAGTGGTGGGCCGCCGGGCCGTGCGTGGACCTGCCGGCGGCGCAGTGAGATGACCGACGAGATCGTGGTACGCCGGGCCCGCACCGGCGACGTACGCGGGATCCGTCGGCTGGTCGACACCTACACCGACGACCGGCGGCTGCTCAGCAAGGCCACCGTCACCCTCTACGAGGACGTGCAGGAGTTCCGGGTCGCGGTGGCCGGCGACGGTACGGTGGTCGGCTGCGGCGCGCTGCACGTGATGTGGGAGGACCTCGCGGAGATCCGCACCGTGGCGGTCGACCCGGTCTGCCGGGGGCGTCGGATCGGCCACCGGATCGTCACCGAGCTGATCGACGCCGCCCGGGAGCTGGGCATCGCCCGGATCTTCGTGCTCACCTTCGAGACGGCCTTCTTCGGCGCGTTCGGGTTCACCGAGATCGACGGCGCCCCGGTGCCGCAACCCGTCTACGAGCAGCTGCTGCGCTCCTACGACGAGGGTGTCGCCGAGTTCCTCAACCTGGAACGGGTCAAGCCGAACACCCTGGGCAACACCCGGATGCTGCTGCGGCTGTAGGGCTGGCGGTCGGTCCGGCCTTGACCCGGCCCGCCATCCTGGGCCGGTGACGATCCTACGCCGGCTGGGCGCGGTGCTCGCCGCCCTGATCACCCTGTTCGCCCTGGTCGGCGTGGCCCGGTTGATCGCCCCGGCGACAGGTGGTGTCGACGGTCGGCCGCCCGGGGTGGACCGGCAGCTCAGCTACCTGCGGGCCGCGCTCGACGACGGTGCCGGCGAGGACGCCCAGGCGATGTTCCCGGAGGGCTGGTTCTTCGCCCACGCGCTGTACGGGCTGGCCCGGGTGGAGACCGGCCTGCGGCAGCCGGCCGAGGGGCGGGACGAGGCGCTGCGGGAGGCCCGGTGGGCGTTGGCCCGGCTGGAGTCGCCGGCCGGGACGGCCCCGTTCAGCCCCGACCTGACCCCGGCGTACGGCGTCTTCCACGCCGGCTGGACGAACTGGCTGCGCGGCGGGGTGCTCGCCCTGCAACCGGCGCAGCGACGTGACCCGGCCGAGGTGCGTCGGTTCGCCGAGGCGTCGGCCGCCCTGGCCGCCGCGTTCGACGCCTCGGCCACGCCGTACCTCGCCGCGTACCCGGGGCAGGCGTGGCCGGTGGACTCCACCGTCGCGGTGGCCTCGCTGCGGCTGCACGACCACCTGCTGCCGCCGCGTTTCGCCCCGACCACCCGGCGCTGGCTGGACGGGGTACGCCAGCGGCTGGACCCGCGTACCGGCCTACTGCCGCACCGGGTCGACCCGGGCACCGGTGCGCCGACCGAGGTGGCCCGGGGCACCTCGCAGAGCGTCATCCAGCGGTTCCTGCCGGAGATCGACCCGACCTTCGCCCGCGAGCAGTACCTGCGGTTCCGCGCCGGGTACGTGGTGTCGCCGCTGAGGCTCGGCCCGGCCGTCCGGGAGTATCCGCGTGGCCTGGACGGCCCGGGGGACGTCGACTCCGGGCCGCTGCCGCTCGGGGTGAGCTTCTCCGCCACCGTGGTGACGCTCGGCGCGGCCCAGGTGCAGGGCGACGACGCGCTGGCCGGGGCGCTCGCCAACTACGGCGAGCTGGTCGGTCTGCCGCTGGACACCCCGCACACCCGGCGGTACGCCTTCGGCCTGCTCCCGATCGGGGACGCCTTCCTGGCCTGGGCGAAGACCGCCCGTCCCTGGGTCTCCGCGCCGCCCGACGCACCACCGACGACGGTGCCCGGGTGGTGGCGTACGCCGCTGGTGGTGCTCCTGCTGCTGGCGGCTCTGCTGCCCTGGCTGCTCCGGGCGCGGGGGCGTCGCCGGCGCTCCCGGATCGCGGACCGGCCCGGCGGATCGTAGGAGCCGGTGCCGACGGCTGCCGTAGGGTTGCCGCCGTGACGACGCGTGTGGCCGCCATCGACTGTGGGACCAACTCCATCCGACTGCTGGTCGCCGACCTGCCCGACCCGTCGGCCGGGCCGCAGGCCCCGCTTGTCGACCTGGCCCGCCGGATGGAGATCGTCCGGCTCGGTCAGGGCGTCGACCGGACCGGGCGGCTGGCCCCCGAGGCGATCGAGCGGACCCGGGTGGCGCTGGCCGGCTTCGCCGCCGAGATCGAGAAGCTGGGGGCCGAGCGGGTCCGGATGTGCGCCACCTCGGCGACCCGGGACGCCAGCAACGCGGCCGATTTCCGGACCATGGTCGCGCATACCCTCGGCGTCGCCCCCGAGGTGGTAAGCGGCGACGAGGAGGCCCGGCTGTCGTTCACCGGGGCGGTCCGTGGGTTGCCCGCCGACGCGCAGCCGCTGTACCTGGTGGTGGACATCGGCGGTGGCTCGACCGAGTTCGTGGTGGGCACCCGTGACGGTGGCGTCCAGGCGGCGATCTCGGTGGACATCGGCTGCGTCCGGATGACCGAACGGCACCTGCCCGGCGACCCGCCGACCGCCGACGAGGTCACCGCCGCGCAGGCCGACATCGCCGCCGCCGTCGACCGGGCGCTCGCCGCCGTCCCCGGCCGTCAGGCCGCCACCCTGGTCGGCCTCGCCGGCTCGGTCACCACCGTCGTCGCCATCGCCCAGGGCCTCCAGGAGTACGACCCGGAGCGCATCCACCACGCCCGGGTGCCGTACGAGCGGGTGGCCGAGGTGACCGCCGACCTGCTGGCGAAGACTGCCGCGCAGCGGTTGGAGATCCCGGTGATGCACCCGGGCCGGGCGGACGTGATCGGGGCGGGTGCGCTGGTGCTGCGGGTCATCATGGAACGGGCCGGTATGTCCTCGGTGGTCGCCTCCGAGCACGACATCCTCGACGGCATCGCCTGGAGCCTCCGGCCCGCCACGAGCTGACCCGTCGCTCCGGCCGGTCCGGTGGACGCCTCCGGCGTCATCGGGAATCCCCTTCCCCGCGCTGCAACATGCAGGCGAGTCATCTCGGCATCGCTGACTGTCCACGTCGGACGCGCCAAACACC
>NZ_JBTMMT010000076.1:0-29149 GCF_055517075.1 Micromonospora sp. DSM 43699 | reverse complement strand
GGGGATGGGGGCGGGGTCACCAGTCGCACAGCCGGGACGGGTGGCACCGGCGGTGGGGGCTGTGCGGTGGATCCGGCGGTGCCGAAGCGGCAGTTCCGGGCGATGTGGATCTCGTCGGTGGTGAACATCGACTGGCCGAGCGCGGACTCCCGGACCGCCCCCGACCGGGTCGCCGCCCAGCAGGCAGAGTACCGGGGCTGGCTCGACCTGGCGCAACGGCTGCACCACAACGCGGTGGTGGTCCAGGTCCGCCCCACCGCCGACGCGTTCTGGCCGTCGGGGTACGAGCCGTGGTCGGAGTATCTGACCGGGGTACGCGGGCAGGACCCGGGCTGGGATCCGCTGGCCTTCCTGGTCGCCGAGTCGCACCGACGGAACCTGGAGTTCCACGCCTGGTTCAACCCGTACCGGATCTCCATGCCGGCACCCGGCGGCGCGGGGGCGGACCTGGCACAGCTCGCCCCGGACCACCCGGCCCGGCGGCATCCCGGGTGGGCGTTCGCCTACCCGCCGGCCGGCGTCGCGGGCAGCCGGCTCTACTACGACCCGGGCGTCCCCGAGGTCCGCGAGTTCGTCCAGACCGCGATCATGGACGCCGTCTCCCGGTACGACGTCGACGCCGTGCACTTCGACGACTACTTCTACCCGTACCCGAGCGGTAGCTACCAGGTGCCCGACGACGCCACCTTCGCCGCGTACCACAGGGGGTTCACCGACCGGGCCGCCTGGCGGCGGGACAACATCGACCTGCTGATCCAGGAGATGGGGACCAGGATCAAGGCGGCGAAGCCGTGGGTGAAATTCGGGGTCAGCCCGTTCGGCATCTGGCGCAACGCCAGCGCCGACCCGGACGGTTCGGACACCACCGGCAGCCAGTCGTACGACATCATCTCCGCCGACACCCGCAGGTGGGTCAGGCAGGAGTGGATCGACTACGTCGTGCCGCAGCTCTACTGGTACATCGGCCAGTACCCGGCTGCCGACTACGCCCGACTGGTGCCCTGGTGGGCGCAGACCGTACGCGGCACCCGGGTGCAGCTCTACGTCGGTCAGGCGGACTACAAGAGCGGTGATCCGACCTACGGCACGTACTGGATGAACCCGCAGGAGCTGTCGGACCACCTGACGCTCAACCGGTCGTACCCGGAGGTGCTCGGCAACGTGCACTTCTCCGCCGTCCAGGTGCGGGCCGACCGGCTCGGCGCGACGAGCGCCTACGCCGCCGCGCACTACTCCCGGCCGGCGCTGGTGCCGCCCATGCCGCACCTGCCGGCGAAGCCGCTGCCGCGCCCGGTGCTGACCCGGGCCGAGCGGACCGCCGACGGGGTACGGCTGCGCTGGCGTGGACCGGCCGACGGTAAGGGCCCGCTCGGCACCGCCACGTCGTACGCGGTCTACCGCTTCGACGGGGCCGGTCGGGTCGACGGGTGCGACCGGGCCGACGCGGCACACCTCGTCGGCACCGTCCGGGCCACCCCGGGGCGGTCGCAGTCCTGGGTGGATTCCACCGCGACACCCGGCCGGACGTACACCTACCAGGTGACCGCACTGGACCGGGTGTGGAACGAGAGCGCCGCCTCACCGGCCCGGGTGGTGCGCTGACCGACCACGGACGCCCCGGGTGACCACATCACCCGGGGCGTTCGCCAGACCGTATCCACCGGGCCGGGCCCGCCGCGTCGTTCCCGCACCGGGCGGCGGGGCAGGTCACGCCCACTCCTCCCGGCGTTCCGCGTCGCGCCGGCCAGCCGGCCGGGGCGTCGCCGTGCCGGTCGGCCGGGGCGTCGCCGTGCCGGTCGGCCGGGGCGTCGCCGTGCCGGTCGGCCGGGGCGTCGCCGTGCCGGTGGCCCGGAACCGGACCGAGTCCGCCGCCAGGTCCGGGTGCTCCACCGCGAACGCCACCGCCGCCGCCTCCTCCAGACCCAGCTCACCACCCTCGCCGTACGCGGCGTCGAAGGCCGCGTCGCCGAGGGTGCGCCGCAGCTCGGCCTGCCGCTCCAACCAGTACGCCCCGTAGATGCCGGGGGTGCCCCGCAGCCGGGCCCTGGTGGCCTGGGCCGCGCCGAAGAGCCGGGCCGCCGTCAACGGTTCCCCGCCCAGCGCGCAGCGCACCGCCACCGCGTTCACCGTGTCGCCGGCCCGCCCGTGGTAGCCGTGCCCCATCCGGGCCCGCAGCGCCACCAGCAGGTGCTCGTGCGCGGCCACCAGGTCACGCCGGGCCAGCGCCACCATGCCCAGCAGCATGTCCACCGACCGGCGACCCCGCTCCACCGGGCGGGCCGCCTCCACCGGGCGGGCCGCCCCGAGCAGCTCCGCAGCCTCCGCCAACGCGCCCCGCCGCCACAGCAGCTCGGCCAGGTTGTAGACGGCCAGCAACGCGTCCCCGCCGACCTCCTGCTCGTCGGCCCAGTCGATGACCTCCCGGCAGACCCGCTCCGCCTCGGCGAACTGCCCCATGTCGATCAACGGCGCGGCCCGCCCGGCGAGCACCCGGGCCAGCAGTCCCGCGTCACCGGCCTGCCGGGCCGCCGCCTCCGCCCGCTGCGAGAACCGCAGCTCCTCACCGAACTCACCGTCCGCACCGGCGTGCAACGAGTGCAGGTGGTACGCCGCCGCCAGCTCCGCCTCGGGGATCGCCTCGCCGGTCTCGGCGATCCGCCCGTACAGCCGGAACAGCCAGAGCCGGGCCTCCCGGGACAGCCCCCGCTCCCGCCACCACTGGTCCAGCCCACCTGCCAGCCGTAACCCGGCGCGGGCGCTGCCCCCGGTGGCCGACCAGCGCAGCGCCGCCCGCAGCTCACCGGCGAGCGGGTCCAACGCGTAGAGCGACAGGGTGACCGGGCGGCCGTCAGCCCCGAGATGTGCCCGGTGCAGCGCGTGCTGCGCCCAGGCCACGTGCCGGTCCCGGGCGGCCTGCGCCTCTCCGGTCTCGACCAGCCGCCGCGCCGCGTACGCCCGGATCGGGTCGAGCATCCGGTAGGTGCTGCCGGAGGCGTGCAGTTCGGCAACCACCATCGACTTGTCCGCCAGCACCGACAGCGGGTCGAGCGGATCGTCGCCGAACAGCCACTCCACCGTGGCCAGGTCCACCGGCCCGGCGAAGACAGCCAACCAGCGCAACAGCCGGGCCGCCCGTGGCCCCAACGTCCGGTACGACCAGGTGACCGTGGCCTGCATGGTGAGGTGCCGCTCGGTGGCGGACCGCTGCACCGCCCGCTGCGCCGGGCTCGGTGGCGTCTGCCCGGCGGCGGCGGCGACCAGGTCCACCGTGTCCTGCTGGTTGCCCGCCCAGCCCCGCTCCACGGGCGGTTCCGGAGCGCCCCGGCCGGCGTCGAGGGTGCCCAGCACGTCGTCGAGCCGGGCCGCCAACTGACCGGCGGAGAGCACCCGCAACCGGGCCGCGGCCAGCTCGATCGCCAGCGGCAGCCCGTCCAGCCGCTGCACCACCCGACGCAGGTCGGCGGTCTCGGTCCACTCCGGCGGCCGACCACCCCGGGCGGCCGCCGTGCGGTCCAGCAGCAGCGCCACCGCGTCGCTCTCGGTACGCCCCGGCTGCGGGTCGACCGCCAGCGGCGGAATCCGCCACACCACCTCACCGGGGAGACCGAACGCCTCACGACTGGTGGCCAGCACCCGCACCCCGCTGCCACCGGCCAGCAGCCGGGAGATCACCTCGGCGCAGGCCGCCGGCTGGGCGTCACAGGTGTCGAGCACCACCAGCATCCGCCGCACCGAGGCGTACTCGACCAGGGTGTCGAGGATCGGGCGGCCCGGTTCCGGACGCGGCCCGAGCACGGCGGCGATCGCGAACGCCACCAGGCCCGGGTCGGTGACCGTGGCGATGTCGACGAACCACACCCCGTCCGGGTACGCCTCCACCTGGCCGGACGCCACTTCGACGGCGAGTCGGGTCTTACCCGCGCCGCCCGCGCCGACCACCGTGACCAGCCGGTGCCGGCGGATCAGCAGATCCAACTCGACCCGTTCGGTCTCCCGGCCGACGAACGTGGTGACCTGGGTGGGCAGGTTGTGCGCCAACGCCTCGGCGGTACGCGGGCGCGGGAACTGCCGCTCCAGCCCCGGCGCGACGAGCTGGAACAGCCGCTCCCGGTCGTCGAAGCCCCGGAGCCGGTGCAGGCCCAGGTCGATCAGGGTGGCCCCGGCGGGCAGCGGGTCGGCCAGCCGGGCGGTCGAGGCCGAACAGAGCACCTGGCCGCCGTGCGCGGCGGCGGCCACCCGGGCGGCCCGGTGCACCTCGGGACTGGCGTACTCGCCGTCGCGGGGTTCCGCGTAACCGGTGTGCAGACCCATCCGTACCCTCGGCGCGGCCTCCGGGTTCGGCCAGTCGTGGGTGGACAGTGCCCGCTGCGCGGTCAGGCAGGCGGTCAGCGCCGCCGACGCGTCCGGGAAGGCGAGGAAGAAGGAGTCCCCCTCGGTCAGCAGCTCCGCGCCGTCGGTCTCGGCGAGGGTGTCGCGCAGCAGCCGGCGATGTTCCCAGAGCACCGGGCGGTAGTCCGGCCCGAGCAGCTGGGCCAGCCGGGTGGAGCCTTCGATGTCGGTGAACACAAAGGTCACCCAACCGCTCGGGAGGTGGATCCGTGGAGACATGCGTGGCACCTCCGCCCCTGACGTCGGGTTCATGCTGCCCTATGGTCAACCGGTCACGCATCGTGAGAACGGTCGGGCGATCTCGGACCCAAGGGGTCACTGATTCGGCGTACTGGCGTGCCACACCGTTACATCGGGCGCATCGGCCCGCTCAGCAGCCGCAGCCACCACCGCAGCAGCCACCGCCGGCGGGCGCGGCCGGGGCCCCACCGGTCGCGGAGCCGCCACCACGGCCGGTGACCGCCACTGTCGAGAGGAGCTTGACCGTGTCGGCGTGACCCTGGGGGCAGTCGGCCGGCGCACCGGCCTCGGCCATCGGTCGGTTGACCTCGAAAGTGTCGCCGCAGGCGCGGCAGCGGAACTCGTACCGGGGCATGCCCCCACCCTACGACCGGACCTGACTCCCGGACCGGGATGGGTGATACTCAAACGGTGGTGAGCGGCGAAGATTCGACGGTACGGCCCCTGCGAGCAGCGGCACCGCCCGAGGACGTGTCCGCAGTCCCGCGTCGCGGCTGGATTCCCCGGCCCCGCCGGCCCCGGCGCGATCCCTCGACCCCACCGGCCGCCGAGACCCCACCGGCCGCCGAGACCGATGCCGGAGCCGGGCCCGCCGGTGGTCAGCCCCCGACGGCCGACGCCCCGCCCGAGCCGGGCAAGACGCCCGAGCCGGATACGAAGACGGAGCCGGGCGGCGGTGCGGCGGGAGGTCGACGCCGGCGGATCCCGTTCGCGCACGCGGTCCGGCTGCCGCCACCCCGGCAGGCGGTGGGGGCCGCCACCCGGGCCACCCGGGCCTGGTCCCGCCGCCCCAGCGGTCGGCTGACCCTGCCGGCCCTGTTCCTGTTCGCGCTGGTCGCGGCGACTGCCGCGGTCGGTGCGGTGGTGGTGCCGAGCGCGGTCCGGGCACCCCGACCGGTCGCGGTGGACGACGCCGCCACCGCCGGCCCGGGATTCCCGTCGGTCACCGCGACCACCGGAGTCCCGGTACTCCCGGGCGGGAGCGGCCCCGCACTGCCGCCGGGCGGCTTCCCGACGGGCGGGGTCGCACCGACCGGACCGGTCGCACCGACCGCCGCCGGCCGGCCCGCCGACGGGCTGGCCGACTGGGCCCGGGTCACCGGCGGCAAGGTGGGCATCTCTCCGATCGCCATGCAGGCGTACGGCTACGCCGAGCTGGTGCTCGCCCAGACCAACCGGAGCTGCCAGCTGAGCTGGACCACGCTCGCCGCGATCGGCTACGTCGAGTCCCGGCACGGACAGGCCAACGGCGCGACGCTCGGGCCGGACGGCCGGGCCGTACCGGAGATCATCGGCGATCCGCTCGACGGCAAGGGCGGGCGCTCCCTGATCCGGGACACCGACGGCGGGCTGTTCGACCGGGACACCGTCTACGACCGGGCGATCGGGCCGATGCAGTTCATCCCCACCACCTGGCAGCAGGTCGGCGCGGACGCCGACAACGACGGCCGCAAGGACCCGCACGACCTGGACGACACCGCGCTGGCCGCCGGCAACTACCTGTGCCAGGGCGGCCGGAACATGACCATCCCCGGCGACTGGTGGGGGGCCATTCTCTCCTACAACGACGTACGCCGGTACGCCCAGGACGTCTTCGACAAGGCCCACGAATATGGACGCGCAAGCCGTACGTGAGGTGATCGTTCGCATACATTGCCGGACCGGACACTTCCCCCGAGAAGCCATTGACGGCAAGCTAGACGCGTGATGGTGCGCGAGTGGGACCCCCGAACCGCGTCGTCCGCCGAGATCGGCTCCGTGCTGGACACGCTGAACGCGGTTCTCGCAGCCGACCTCCCGCAGGACCCGCCCTGGCGGGAGGATTCCCTACGGGAGTACCTCTCCGAGGTGATGCCCGGCGAACGACGCATCTCCTGGGTGGCCCAGGCCGACCAACCGGCCGAGGGTGAGCCCGGTGCGATCCTCGGGCACGTGCACGTGCTGCTGCTCGGCGACATCGGCGTCCTGGAGGTGCTGGTGCACCCGGCGGTACGCCGGACCGGGCTCGGCCGTGACCTGGTGCTGATCGCCGCCCGACGGGTCTACCAGGAGGGTTTCCGGTCGATCGGGGTCGAGGTGGTCGGCGACACCCCGGCGATCGGCTTCTATTCGTCGCTGGGCTTCACCCAGGAGTACGTCGAGACCCGCAGCGTGCTCGACCTGGGCACTGTCGACTGGACGGCGCTCACCGAGATGGCCGCCGGCGTCGGCCCCGGCTACCACCTGGAGTTCTACCCGGGCGGGCCGTCCGACGACCTGATCGAGGCGTACGCGCGGGCGAAGGCCGAGGTGCGCGACGTCGAGGACGGCGAACTGCGCCCCAGCTCGTACGACCCGCAGCGGCTGCGGGACAGCCTCGACACGCTGCACCGCCGGGGGATGAAGCCGTACATCGTGCTCGCCCTGCACGAGCAGACCGGCACGGTGGCCGGCCTGACCGAGGTGGTGGTGCCGGTCCAGCACCCCACCCGCGCCGACCAGTACGACACCATCGTGGTGCGCGACCACCAGGGTTACGGCATCGACCGGGCGATCAAGGCACGCATGCTGTTGGAGTTGCGTTCCGCCGAGCCGGAGCTGACCGAGGTGCAGACCTGGAACGCCCAGGCCAACGAGGCGATGCTCAAGGTGAACGCCGAGCTGGGTTACCAGCCCGACCGGGACTGGTGCGAATACAGCGTGGACGTCGCCGAGCTGGTGCACCGCCTCGACGCCCAACACTGAGCGGCGCTGTCGCGAATTCACCACAGCGCCGCCCGGGGGATGGACGGCGGACAGCGGCGCACCTTAACGTGCGTTGGTTCCCGTCCACCCATCGTGGAGGCCCCATGCGCCTGCGCCGCAGATTCGCCGCGCTCGCCACCGTCGCCGTCGTCGCCGTACCGGTGCTCGGCGTCGCTCCCACCGCGGCCACCGCCGCGCCCACCGACCTGTTCATCTCCGAGTACGTCGAAGGTTCGTCCAACAACAAGGCGATCGAGCTGTACAACGGCACCGGTGCCCCGGTCGACCTCACCGCCGGCGGCTACCAGTTCCAGCTCTACTTCAACGGGTCGACCACGGCCACCACAATCGCCCTCACCGGCACGGTCGCCGCCGGGGACGTCTTCGTCTTCGCCGCCGCCTCGGCCGGGCCGGCGATCCTCGCCCAGGCCGACCAGACCACCGGCGCGAGCCTGTTCAACGGCGACGACGCGATCGTGCTGCGCCGGGGTGGCGTGGTGCTCGACGCGATCGGTCAGGTCGGCGTCGACCCGGGCACCGAATGGGGCAGCGGGCTGACCAGCACCGCCGACAACACGCTGCGCCGACTGCCGTCGATCTCCGCCGGGGACACCGACCCGTCGGACGCGTTCGACCCGGCCGCCCAGTGGGCCGGGTTCGCCACCGACACCTTCGACGGACTGGGCGCGCACACCGTCGACGGAGGCGGCCCGGTGGACCAGCCGGCCGTGCTGACCTGCGGCGGGGCGCTGACCATCGAGGCCGGTGCGACCGCCACCCGGGAGGTGACCGGCACCGACCCGGACGACACGATCGTCGACCTGGCGGTCACCGCGGTCAGCCCGGTCCCGACGAGCGGCACGATCAGCCGTACCGCGTTCACCCCGGCGACCGCGCCGGGTGGCACGGCCACCGCGACGGTCACCGCCACCGGCCTGCCCGGCGGCACCTACGCGGTCACCGTGACCGCGACGGACGCCGACGGCGGCACCGCCACCTGTCCGCTCACCGTGCAGGTGAACGCGGTGCTGTCGGTGGGCCAGGTGCAGGGGCAGACCCGGGACGACGAGAACCCTCGCACCGACCGGTCGCCGCTCGCCCCGGCCAGCGGCAACGGCACCAGCCCCCTGCTGTACGACGTCCGTGGCGTGATCACCCAGAAGTCGCTGACCCGTACCTCGGCCGGCGCCGACCAGTACGGCTTCTACCTCCAGAGCCGCACCGGCACCGAGGACGGCGACCCGCTCAGTTCGGACGGCATCTTCGTCTTCATGGGCGCGTTCACCACGCTGATCGGTGGCTATGCGCCGACCGTCGGCGACGAGGTGGTACTGCGCGGCCGGGTCTCGGAGTACTACGACCAGACCCAGCTCTCCGGTGCCTCGCTGGTCCGCCGGCTCGACTCGGGGCTCGACGTGAACACCGCCGTGGCGGTGGACGACGCCACCCCACCGGCCGACGCGGCGGCGGCGGACCGGTTCTGGGAGCGGCACGAGGGGGCCCGGCTGCGGGTCCGCAGCGGTTCCGGCGTCACCGGTCCCCGGGACGTGTTCGGCTCCACCGCCGACTCCGAGGTCTGGGTGGTGGACCGGGCGGACCCGCTGCTGAAGCGGACCGACCCGTACGCCCGCCGGGTGTTCCGGGACACCCACCCGCTGGACGACGTGCCGGGGCAGCTCTTCGACAACGGCAACGGGCAGCGCATCCTGCTCGGCGGCGGCGGCGTGAAGGCCACCGCCGGTGACTCGACGGCGCTGCTCCCGCCGGCCCGTACCTTCGACACCCTCACCACCGACGCGTTCGGCGCGGTGTCGTACGGCTTCAGCAAGTTCAGCGTGCAACCGGAGGCGCTCACCCTGGCGGCCGGGGTCGACCCGGCGGCGAACAACCCGCCCCGCCCGGCGGACCGGGCCCGGGAGGTCGCGGTGGCGACCTACAACGTGGAGAACCTGTACGACTTCCGCGACGACCCGTTCGACGGCTGCGACTTCACCGGCAACTCGGGTTGCCCCGGGGTGTCCCCGCCGTTCGACTACGTGCCGGCGGGCGAGGCCGACTACCGGGAGCACCTGACCGAGCTGGCCGCCCAGATCCGAACCGACCTGCACGCCCCGGATCTGATCCTGGTGCAGGAGGCGGAGGACCAGGACATCTGCGCGGTCTCCGACGGCAGTCTGGTCTGCGGCACCACCGACAACGCCGACGGTGCTCCGGACACCCTCCAGGACCTGGCGCTGACGATCCGGGCCGCCGGAGGTCCCGCCTACGCGGCGGCGTACGACCGGACCGGCGCGGACGCCCGGGGCATCACCTCGGCGTTCCTGTACCGCACCGACCGGTTGTCGCTGGCCGGGGCGACCGCCACCGATCCGCTGCTGGGCAACTCCCCCACCGTGCGGTACCGGTCGGCGGGGCTGGCGTCCAACGCGGACGTGCAGAACCCGAAGGCGCTCAACGCGGTGCTGCCGGCCGACACCGACACCTCGACCGGCAAGGACGGCGACAACGTCTTCACCCGGGCCCCGCAACTGGGCAAGTTCGTGGTGAAGGCGACCCCCGGCGGGTCGGAGTCCTACCTGCTGTACGCGCTGAGCAACCACTACTCGTCCGGGCCGGACAGCCGGGTCGGGCAGCGCACCGAGCAGGCCGCGTACGGGGCGGCGATCGTCACCGCGATCGAGGCGGCCGACCCGGACGCCCGGGTGGTGTACGGCGGGGACCTGAACGTCTTCCCCCGTCCGGACGACCCGATCGCGACCGCCGCGAACCCGACCCCGTCGGACCAGCTGGGGCCGCTCTACCGGGCCGGCCTGCACAACCTGTGGGACGACCTGGTGGCCGACGTGCCGTCGGCGGCGTACTCGTACAGCTTCCAGGGGTCGGCGCAGACGTTGGACAACCTGTTCGTCAACGACGCGCTCCACGACGACCTGGTGCAGATCCGGGCGGCGCACGTCAACGCGGACTGGCCGGCTGAGTTCACCGGGGACGGCACCCGTGGGGCAAGTGACCACGACCCGCAGGTGGCCCGGTTCCGCAGCCAACCGTCGCTGCGGGTGGCCGACGCCTCCGTGGTGGAGGGCGACCGGGGCACCAGCACGCTGACGTTCCAGGTCACCGTGTCCCGCCCGCTGTCCCAGCCGACCACGCTCTGCGCCGCCACGGTGGGGCTGACCGCGACCGTCGTGCTGGACTTCGAGCCGTACGTCGGCTGCCGGACCCTGCCCGCCGGGCAGACCTCGCTGGCGTTCCCGGTGACCGTGCGCGGTGACCGCAAGCGCGAGTCGGACGAGAAGATCGCGTTCGCGGTCGCGGGTTCGCTGCATCTGCGGTTCGCCGATCCGCTGGCGACCGGCACCATCGTCAACGACGACTGACGGTTCCGCACCTCCGACGGCCCGTCGGTCCGGCCTCCCCGCCGGGCCGACGGGCCGTCACCATTGCGGGCGCACCACCCGGGGCGGGGGCGGCACGTTGCGGTACTTCGCCACCCGCACCTCCCACTGGCTCCGTCGGCGCATCGCGTCCCGGACGGCCCGGTTGCGATAGAACGTCTCCGGTGGTCGGGCGAGCCCGTAGACGTCCGCCCACCACTCACCCGGTTCCGGATCGAGAATCGTGTCCAGGTGGGAAGGGTAGCGACGGTCAGCGCCGTCCCGGGCGTCGTCGCGGTCCCGCATCGGGGTGAGCACCCGGCCGAACTCGTCGACCACTGCCAACCGGAAGCCGGCCGCCGCGATGATCCGGCGCAGCAGGGCGATGCTCGGGGTGAGCGCGCCCGCCTCGATCCGGCCCACCGTGCCCTGGTGCACCCCCGCCCAACGCGCCAGCTCGCGCTGACTTCGGCGCCTCGGGTGGTCGAGCACAGACAGTAACGGGCGATCGCAGTCAGCCTGCCGTCTTCACCCGTGGACGGGCAGCACCGGGCTCAATTCAGAGCGGGCCGGTGCGCCCTTCGAAGTCAGGTCAGGCTGTGAGCGACCCGCGCGGGGACGACGCGAGAGCGGGAAGCGGGCGGGACCCGAGGCAGCACCGCAGGCAGACGGCGCAGGCAGACGGCGCGGGAAGAGGGCGGGCGGGGCCGCGGCGAGCAGGATCAGTAACGCTGGCGGAGCAGGGCGGCGGCTTCGACCGCCCAGTAGGTGAGGATGACCTGCGCCCCGGCCCGGCGGATCGAGGTGAGCGTCTCCAGCATCACCCGCTCACGGTCGATCCAGCCGTTCGCGGCAGCCGCCTCGACAGTCGCGTACTCGCCGGAGACCTGGTAGGCGGCGACCGGGACGTCCACGGCGGCCCGGACGGCCGCCACCACGTCGAGGTAGGGCAGGGCCGGCTTCACCATCACCAGGTCGGCACCCTCGGCCACGTCCAGCTCGACCTCGCGCAGCGACTCCCGCAGGTTTGCCGGGTCCTGCTGGTAGGTGCGCCGGTCGCCGTCGAGCGCCGACTCGACGGCGTCGCGGAACGGCCCGTAGAAGGCGGAGGCGTACTTCGCCGCGTACGCCAGCACCGACACGTCGGCGTGACCGGCGGCGTCCAGGGCCCGGCGGACCACGCCCACCTGGCCGTCCATCATCCCGGACGGGCCGACCATGCCGACCCCGGCGTCCGCCTGGGCCACCGCCATCTCGGCGTACGCGGCCAGGGTGGCGTCGTTGTCCACCTCGCCCTCCGGGGTGAGCAGGCCGCAGTGCCCGTGCGAGGTGAACTCGTCCAGGCACAGGTCGCTCATCACCACGGTGGCGTCACCGACCTCGGCCACCACGTCGCGGATGGCGACGTTCAGGATGCCGGCCGGGTCGATCCCGCCGGACCCGGTCGGGTCCCGCCGCTCGGGCACCCCGAACAGCATGATCCCGCCCACCCCGGCCCGGACCGCCTCCACGGCCGCCTTGCGCAGCGAGTCCCGGGAGTGCTGGAGCACCCCCGGGAGCGACGCGATGGCCCGTGGCTCGGTCAGCCCCTCCTTGACGAACATCGGCACGACCAGTTCGGCCGGGGCGACGCGGGTCTCGGAGACCAGCCGCCGCACCGCCGCGTTACGGCGCAGCCGGCGGGGCCGGATCTCGGGGTACGGCATGCGGGGCCTCCCAGTACGGCTAGCGGAACCTCAGCGCGGTCGGCCCCTGCACCTTCGAACCACGACGCTGCTTCGCCGGCATCGCGGCGAGTTTCTCGCGCAGTTCGACGGCGTAGGCGGCGAGCGCCTCGACCAGGTCGGGCACCGAGGCGTGCGGAGGCTGTACGTCGACCCGCAGGCCGAACTCCGTCGCGGTCTCCGCCGTCTTGGGCCCGATGACGGCAACAACGGTACGCGCGTGCGGCTTCCCGGCGATACCTACCAGGTTGCGTACTGTCGATGAAGACGTGAAGAGCACCGCGTCGAACCCGCCCGACTTGATCGCGTCCCGGATCTCGGCGGGCGGCGGGGCGGCCCGGACCGTCCGGTACGCGGTCACGTCGTCGACCTCCCAGCCGCGCTCGGTGAGCCCGGCGGCGAGCGTCTCGGTGGCGATGTCGGCGCGCGGCAGCAGCACCCGGCCGACCGGGTCGAGGATCTCGTCGTGCGGGGAGAACTCCGCCAACAGCCCCTCGGAGGACTGCTCCCCGGCGGGGATCAGCTCCGGCTGGATGCCGAACGCACGCACCGCGTCGGCGGTGGCCTCGCCGATGCAGGCGATCTTGACGCCGCCGAAGTGCCTGGCGTCCAGGCCGTGCTCGGCGAACTTCTCCCAGACCGCCCGGACCGCGTTGACCGAGGTGAAGATCACCCAGGCGTACCGGCCGTCGACCAGACCCTTGACCGCCCGTTCCATCTGGGCCGGGGTACGCGGCGGCTCGACCGCGATGGTCGGCACCTCGCACGGGATCGCCCCGTACGCGCGCAGCCGGGCACTCATCGCCCCGGCCTGCTCCTTGGTCCGGGGGACCAGCACCTTCCAGCCGTACAGCGGGCGGTTCTCCCACCAGCTCAGCCTGTCCCGTTGGCCGACGCCCTCGCCGACGGTGAGCACCACCCGGCCGGTGAAACCGAGCGCCGCCGCGACGAACGAGTCCACGCTCGACGTGGTGGTGTACTGCGTCTCGCCGGTGCCGTCGCCGGTCACCCCGACCCCGGTGGTGCCATTCACCCCGGCGGCCAGCAGGCCGTCCCGGACGGCGGCCAGGTCACCGGCGTCGACCGCCAGGGCCAGCGAGCCCCGGCCGACGGCGGCGGCGAGCGCGTCGAAGTCCAGCGTGCCGACGTCCTCGACGTCGGCGGCGGTGCGTACCCCGGGCAGCGGTACCCCGGCGTAGGTGGCGACGCCCTCGGCCTGACCGACGCCCGGCACCACCTCGAAGTGCGCGGCGGTACGCGCGACCGCCTGCACCTCCTTGACCACCGAGTCGTGGCCGAACGGGTCACCGGCGACCAGGTGCACCGCGTTCAGCCCGGAGCGGGCCGCGCTGATGAGCATCTTGGCAACGTCGCCCGGCACGCCCTCGGCGGGGCTGAACTGGGCGTCGGACCGGGCCTGGGCACGCACGACGTCGAGCAGCGACTCGGGGACTCCCCGGTCGTACACCACCTGGTCGGCGTCGACCAGGGCGTCGTGGGCCCGGCGGGTCAGCAGCCCCGGGTCACCGGGACCGGCGCCGACGAACGCGATGCGGCCGACGGGCTTACGGGTGCGGGTCATTCTGTGCTCCCAAATTGCTGGGTCCCCGGGCCGGTGCTTCCTTCGTGGCCGAGGATCGAGTCGGCGCCGAGTTCGAGGAGTTCGGCGGCGAGTGCCTTGCCGATCTCCGCCGCGTCGGCGGGCGTTCCGGTGCGGGACAGCCGGAGGTCTCGGGAACCGTCCGGGCTGATCACCGCCCCGCGCAGGTAAATCTCGTGGACAACATCGCCTTCGGCACCCGAGCCGGTTGGCTCGCCTTCGGCGACGACGGCGTAGGCGGCGACCGGGGCGGAGCACCCGGCCTCCAGGGTGGCCAGCAGCGCCCGTTCCGCGGTGACCGCGGCCCGGGACGGTGCATGGTCGAGCACGGCGAGCAGCTCGACCAGGTCGGATTCGTCGACCCGGCACTCCACGGCCAGCGCACCCTGGGCGGGCGCGGGCAGCATCAGCATCGGGTCGAGCGTTTCGGTGATCACGTCGGTCCGGCCGAGTCGGGCCAGCCCGGCCCGGGCCAGGACGACCGCGTCGAGATCGGCGTCGGGGCCGAGCACCCGGCCGAGCCGGGTGTCGACGTTGCCCCGGATCGGGGTGACCTCCAGTTGCAGACCGAGGGCGTGCAGCTGGGCGATTCGGCGCAGCGCGCCGGTGCCGACCACGGCCCCGGGCGGCAGCTCCGCGAGGGTACGACCGCCGGTGGCGACAAGCGCGTCCCGTGGATCCTGCCGGGGCGGCACCGCCGCCACGGTCAGCCCACCAGCCTCGGCGGTGGGCAGATCCTTGTAGGAGTGCACGGCGAGGTCGATGGTGCCGGCGGTCAGCGCGTCGCGCAACGCCGAGACGAAGACACCGACGCCGAGCCGCTGCACAGGCGCGGACGAGCGGTCACCGGCGGTGACCACCTCGACCAGCTCGACGGCGCGTCCGGTCGCCGCGGTGATCGCCTCGGCGACGTGACCTGATTGGGCCAAGGCCAGGGCGCTGCCCCGGGTGCCGAGGCGCAGGGGGACAGTCATCGCGCACCTCCGGTGGACGGCTGGTCGGTGCCGCTCGTCGGCACCCCGGCGACCTCGAACGAAGCACGGCCGTCGACGGTCTCCACCACGTCGGGGACCGAGTCGACTCCGGCGGTCTGCGGCACCTCCAGGTCGAACAGCTCGCGCAGCAGGGCGGCGTACTGGTCGCCACCCGGTTCGGCGGCGAGCTGGCGGACCTTGACTGTCGGCTGGTGCAGCAGCCGTTGCACCACCCGGTGCACGGTCCGGGCGACCTCGGCGCGCTGGTCGTCGCTGAAGTCCGGGCGACGCTGGGCGAGCCGGCGCAGCTCGGCGGTGACCACGTCGTCGGCGCGCCCCCTCAGAGCGGCCACGGTGGGTGCCACGTCGGCCCCCCGCAGCCAGCTCAGGAACGCCTCGACCTCGGCGGCCACGATCCGGCTGACCTCGGCGGCGTCGGCGGCGGCCGGGCCGTCGGCGAGCAGGGTGGCCATCCGGTCGATGTCGATCACCTCGACGCCGGGCAGCTCGGCCACCTCGGGCGCGACGTCGCGGGGCACGGCGAGGTCGAGCAGGACCAGCGGCCCCCGGTCCGGGGCACGGCGGGCGAGCGCCCCGGCCACCACGTCGAGGGTGAGGACCGGTTCGGTGGCCGCGGTGGCGGCCACTACGATGTCCACTGTGGAGAGCGCGGGGACGAGGTCGGCCAGCGGGACGGCATTCGCCCCGTACGACTCGGCCAGCCGGACGGCCCGATCGGCGCCCCGGTTGGTGACGGTGAGCGGGCCGGCGTCCCGGCGGGACAGGGTCGCCACGCTCAGCGCGCCCATCGCGCCCGCGCCGACCACCATGGCCGGCCGTCCGGCGAGGTCGCCGTCGAGCAGCTCGGCGGTGAGGTCCAGGGCGGCGGTGACGACGCTCTGCCCGGCCCGGTCGATGTCGGTCTCGGCGTGCGCCCGCTTGCCGACCCGCAACGCCTGCTGCATCAGCTCGTGCAGCAGCCGCCCGGCGGTGTCCGCGCCGGAGGCCCAGTGGTAGGCGTCCCGGAGCTGGCCGAGGATCTGCGCTTCGCCGACCACCATGGAGTCCAGCCCGGCGGCGACCCGGAAGACGTGGTCGACGGCGGCCGAGTCGTAGTGCACGTAGAGGTGGTTGGCGAACGCGGCGGGCGGGGCACCGGCCTGCTCGGCGAGGACGGCGCAGATGTCGCCGAGGCCGCCGTGGAAGCCGGACACGGCGGCGTACACCTCCACCCGGTTACAGGTGGAGACGAGCACCGCCTCGGCGACGTACGGCTGGGCGACCAGTCGGTCCAGGGTTCGGGTGAGGTCGGCAGGGGCGACCGCCAACCGCTCCAGGGTGACCACGGGAGCGGTGCGGTAGGACGCGCCGACGACGAGCAGCTTCACGTGCCGATCGCCTCCTGGGTGTCGGGGGTCGCGAGCCCGCCGGACAGCGCGGTGAGGGCGGAGCCGCCGGTGGCGGGCAGCGCGGTCAACGACGCCTTGCGGTGCTCGTGGAAGGACAGGATCTGAAGCTCGATGGCGAGGTCCACCTTGCGCACGTCGACGCCGTCCGGCACCGAGAGTACGCAGGGCGCGAAGTTGAGGATGCTCGTGACGCCGGCGGCCACCAGCTGCTCGGCCACCGCCTGGGCGGCCGGGGCGGGGGTGGCGATCACGCCGATCGAGATCGCCTCCTCGGCGGCGACCCGGGGCAGGTCGTCGACGTGTCGCACGGCCAGCCCGTTGATCGTCTCACCGACCCGGGACGCGTCGGCGTCGAAGAGCGCCGCGATCCGGAAACCCCGGCTGGCGAAGCCGTCGTAGCCGGCCAGGGCGTGACCGAGATTACCCACCCCGACCAGGGCGACCGCCCGGCGTTGGGTGAGCCCGAGCACGAACTCGATCTGGTCGACCAGCAGGGCGACGTCGTAGCCGACCCCCCGGGTGCCGTACGAGCCGAGGTGGGAGAGATCCTTGCGGAGCTTGGCCGAGTTGACCCCGGCAGCGCCGGCCAGGCCCTCGCTGGACACCGTCTCGTGCCCGGCGTCGGCCAGGTTGTGCAGGGCGCGCAGATACTCGGGGAGCCGCGCGACGGTCGCCTCCGGGAGGTCCGGGAGCGCCGGTACGGCACCGGCGCGATCGGACGCGCCTGGGTGACGGTGCTGACTCATGAGACTCCGTGCGGTGCGATCCTCGGCCGACTCCGGTGCCCGGCCCGTTGGGGACCCCCGCCGGTGGCCGGGAGAACCGGCCGTGCTAGCAGGGCGCGTCAGAACTACAGAGTAGGCGCTTGTGAAGACGTGCACAAATCGCGATCTTGCTGACTCGTGGCACCCCTCCACCGGTTCCTCCGTCCCACAAGATCGATCCGGCACCACAGCGGGCCGCCGCGCGATTATTGCTCAATCCCGACTTCACTCACCAATCGCGCGCAGCCGCTGACCCACCGTGATCCGCGCCACCCCTAGAGCTGAGGGGTGGTCAGGTCGCGTAGCAGCCGTTCCTCCTCCACCCGCCAGTAGCCGTGCTCCTTGCCGTCGAGCAGCACCACCGGCAGCCGGTCGCCGTATTCGCGCTCCAGCTCGACGTCGCCGGTGACGTCCTTCTCCACCCAGCGGTCACCGGTGACCGCGACCACCCGTTCCAGGGCGGCCTTCGCGTCCTCGCACAGGTGGCAACCGGGCCGGGTGATCAGGGCGAGCCGGGCATCGGTGGACATCGAAACCTCCGGGTACGGGCGACCGGGCTCGGCCGCGGTCGGGGGACATGCGGTGGACGGACCGCCGCGCACCCGGGAGCCGGATGCCCGGCGCCACGCCACGCCCGCCCAGTCTCGCCCGTCCACGGGTGCGGCACACCCCGGACGGCCCAGCCGGTCGCGACGGAGGTGCCGCGCGGTGGCTGAGTCTGACACGCCGCCGGCCACCCGGCCAGGCCCACACACCGCGCGGTCACACAGCGTCAACCGGAAGCACCTATCGGGCTGCCCGGTCGACGTCCGGACCACCATCAGACGGGTCGGGAAGGGCCGGTGGCCGGACCGTCGGTGCGCTCCGCAGACGGCCGGACGCCCCTAGCCTGACCTGGGCTTTCCAGCCGTAAGCAAGGCTTGACGTGAAAGTCAACCGACGGCGACGGACAACCGGTCCGCCAGGTGTGCGCGGGTCGCGCAAATACTTTGGCCCTGTGTAACGGACTTGCCACACGCGGGTGACGTTGGCCCTATCATCACTCGGGTCGGCTCACCCCATTTGCCGTGAGTCGACACCCCTCAGCCCGAGGAGGCCCCCGTGCCTGTGCGCGCATTGGACCAGCACCTCAAGGGGATCTGCCGCGCGCCGGCACACCCCCACACGGCCCTGCCCGTCAAGGGCAGACCCGGCGCGGCGACCCACCGCCGCCAGCCGGGCCCGGTCGTGTCGCGCCGCGGGGAGGCCCGGTGACCGCCTTCGGTTATGCGGACCGCCCCACCGGCCTGACCGGGCCGTCACCCCGGGCGTCGGTCAACGAACGGGCCGACCCGGCCCGCCCCGAAGCCGCGTCCCGCCGGGTCCACCAGCGTCCGCACCCCAACGAGGCGGCACCCCGGTCCGCCGCGCCCGGCGGCAACGCCACTCCGGCCGGCCGGGTGACCTCGCCCGCCCGGCCGCCCACCATGCCGACGCAGAGCAGACGGGTCGGCGACCCCCCCACCGCGACCGACCCGGCCAGCGGGGAGACGGCGGTGATCCCGGCCGCGCCGGCCGACGACACCGCGCTCATCCCGGCCGTCCCGGCGGACGACACCGCGCTCATCCCGGCCGTCCCGGCCGACGACACCGCGCTCATCCCGGCCGTCCCGGCCGAGGGTCCGTCGGCTGCCGGCCCGCCCGCCGACGGCCCGCCACCCACCGGCACCTCGCCCACCGGCTTCCCGAGCCGGCCCGACCCGTCCGACCCGGCCACCGAGGTCTGGATGCTTGTGGAACGGGCGCAGGCCGGCGAGGCGGCGGCGTTCGGACTGATCTACGACCGGTACGTCGACACGGTCTTCCGGTTCGTCTACTTCCGGGTCGGCAACCGCCAGTTGGCGGAGGACCTCACCTCCGACACCTTCCTGCGCGCCCTCAAGCGGATCGGCAGCTTCACCTGGCAGGGCCGCGACCTGGGCGCCTGGCTGGTGACCATTGCCCGCAACCTGGTCGCCGACCACTTCAAGTCCGGCCGCTACCGGCTGGAGGTGACCACCGGCGACGTGCTCGACGCGGACCGGGAGGACCGGGGACCGGAAGGCAGCCCCGAGGCGGCCGTGGTCGAGCACATCACCAACGTCGCGCTGCTCACCGCCGTCACCCGGCTCAACCCGGAACAGCAGGAGTGCATCGTGCTCCGCTTCCTCCAGGGCCTCTCGGTGGCCGAGACGGCCCGGGCGATGGGCAAGAACGAGGGTGCGATCAAGGCGTTGCAGTACCGGGCGGTCCGGGCGCTGGCCCGGCTACTGCCGGACGGCTTCCAGCCCTGACCTGGGACAACGATCACTCTTCGTGATTTCGCTGTCGGCCGCCCCGTAACCGGGGCCCGGCGCGGAGCGTTTCTCCGGGTGCGGCCGGTGGTTGTCCCGGCGCCCCGGACCCGTCCCGGTCCGGAGCAGCGCCGTCGACCACGACCCTGGTACGACGGTGCACGGCGCCGCCGGTCGCTGGGAACCACCGCGGCCGACCGGCCGTCACCAGCGAGAGGGGGTGCCTGCGGTGGACAGCGACCTCTTCTCCCGTCGTCGGGCCGTACGCTTCGCCCAGCTTCTCGACGAAGCCAACGGCGGCCGACGCCACCATGTACGGTCCCGCGCCGACGACCAGCTCACCGCGCTCGTCGCGGTCGGGCAGCGACTCGTCGCCGAGCGACCCGACG
This sequence comes from Micromonospora sp. DSM 43699, assembly GCF_055517075.1. Classification (NCBI taxonomy): domain Bacteria; kingdom Bacillati; phylum Actinomycetota; class Actinomycetes; order Micromonosporales; family Micromonosporaceae; genus Micromonospora; species Micromonospora sp. DSM 43699. The sequence goes on along the minus strand of NZ_JBTMMT010000076.1, from coordinate 9,250 downwards.
TCCAGGTCGACGCCGGGTTCCGCACCGGCCTACGCGCCATGCTGATCGCCGCGGCCGAACGGGAGGGCGCCGCCGAGCCGGGTGCCGACGTCGCGCCGCAGGCCACCGGCCGGGGTTCGCTGCTGGGCGGGGCCACGGCGCGGCGGGCCCGCGCCCGGGGCGCCATCCTGGTCGGCATCGCGGCCGGAGCGGTCGCCGTCTCCGGCATCTCCGCCGCCAGCGAGAACGCGGTGCCGGGCGATGCCCTGTACGGCATGAAACGCTCCACCGAACGGGCCCAGCTCGCCCTGGCCAGCTCGGACATCAGCCGGGGGCAGCTCTTCCTCGACTTCGCCCGGACCCGGCTCGACGAGGCGGCCACCCTCCGCGACGACGCGACCGGGTTCAGCGCGGTGCTCGACGACATGGACGCCGACACCCGGCAGGGCGTACGACTGCTCACCGCCGGTGCCGCGCAGCACGCCGATCCGGCGGCGCTGGACGCGGTGAACACCTTCGTCGCCGGGCAACGCCGAGCGGTGGGTGGCCTGCTCGACGGGGCCGGCTCCGCCGAGCGGGAGCGCACCCGGCAGTCGCTCGCCCTGCTCGACGCCATCCGCAAGCGCTCCGACACGTTGCGCGCCGCGATCGCCTGCGGGCTGCCCGTCCCGGTGGTCAGCGACGCCCTCGGCCCCACCCCGGCCAGCTGCCCGGTCGACCGCTGACCGGCGGCCGAGCCGCACACCACAGTTCCCGCTTCGACGGGTCGACCCGGGCCAGCCCCGGACTAGGCTCGACAACGTCAGAGAGTCGACTCGACGACGTCAGGGCCGGCCCGACCGCACCAGATGGGCGGCTCGACCACGCCGAGGGCGGCTCGACACGTCAGGGTCGGCGCGACCGCGCGGGAGGGAGGTGCCATGGCCGGCAGTCGCCGGGTCACGGTCAGCACCGACCTCCACGGGCACACCGCCGGCTGGGCCGAAGCGACGGCGTCACCCGTACCCGCACGGACGGATACCCGTGCCGCCGCCTTCTTCGACGTCGACAACACGATGATGCAGGGCGCGTCGATCTACTGGTTCGCCCGTGGGCTCGCCGCCCGCAGGTACCTCACCACCGCAGACGTGGCCCGGTTCGCCTGGCAGCAGGCCCGGTTCCGGTTGCTGGCCACCGAGCACGCCGGTGACATGTCGCAGGCCAAGCAGGCCGCCCTCGCGTTCGTCGAGGGTTGGCGGGTCGACGACGTCGAACGCCTCGCCGAAGAGATCTTCGACGAGTTAATGGCGCCGCGGATCTGGGCCGGCACCCGACGGCTCGCCCAGCGTCACCTGGACGCCGGCCAGCGGGTCTGGTTGGTGAGCGCCGCGCCGGTGGAGATCGGCCGGGTGATCGCCGCCCGGCTCGGCCTTACCGGCGCGGTCGGCACGGTCGCCGAGATCGTCGACGGGGCCTACACCGGCCGGCTGGTGGGTGACCTGATGCACGGGCCGGCCAAGGCCGAGGCGGTCACCCAGCTCGCCACGGTGGAAGGCCTGGACCTGACCCGCTGCACCGCCTACAGCGACTCCCGCAACGACCTGCCGATGCTCGACGCGGTGGGGCGGGCGGTGGCGGTCAACCCGGACGGCGCGCTGCTACGCGCGGCCAGGGAACGGGGCTGGGAGGTTCGTGACTTCCGCACCGCCCGGCGGGCCGCCAGGATCGCCGTACCGTCGACGGCGGCGGTCGGGCTGCTGGCCGGCGCGGTCTCCGCCGGCCGGGCGCTGCACCGACGTCGCCGCCCGGCCTGACCCCGGACCACCGCACCGCCCGGATCGCCGCACCGCCCGGATCGCCGCACCGCCCGGACCACCGGCGGCGTGCCCCGGGTCAGGGGCCGAACGGATCGGGGCGGCGTTCCAGCAGCTGGTGCAGGGTCTGCTGGATGGTCTCGCGGACCTGGTCGGCGAGGTTGAACACGACGAGCGGGTCGTCCGCCGAGTCGGTCAGGTGGGCGGTCGGGATGGGCGGGCAGAACTCGATCAACCACTTGCTCGGCAGCGGCACCATGCCCAGCGGCCCCAGCCATGGGAACGTCGGCGTGACCGGGAAGTAGGGCAGCTTGAGCAGTCGGGCCAGCGGCTTGATGTCGGCAAGCATCGGATAGATCTCCTCGCCGCCGACGATGGCGACCGGGACGATCGGGGTGCCGGTGCGCAGCGCCGCCGAGACGAAGCCGCCCCGCCCGAAGCGTTGCAGCTTGTAGCGGTCGGAGTAGAGCTTGCCGATGCCCTTGAAGCCCTCCGGGAAGACGCCCACCAGTTCGCCGTTGCCGAGCAGCCGCTCGGCGTCCGGGTTGCAGGCGACCGTACCGCCGGTCTTGCGGGCCAACTCGGAGACCACAGGCATCCGGAAGACCAGGTCCGCGCCGAGCAACCGCAGGTAGCGGCGGGCGGGATGCTGGTCGTGCAGGGCGGCGGAGAGGATCAACGCGTCCAGGGCCACCGTGCCGGAGTGGTTGCCGACGACCAGGCCGGCCCCGTCGGCGGGTACGTGTTCCAGGCCGGTGACCTCGGTGCGGAACCAGTCGCGGTAGAGCAACCGCAGCAGCGGGTGGAAGACCGCCCCGGTCAGCTCCGGGTCGAAGCCGAACTCGTCCACCTCGTACTGGCCGGAGAGGCGTCGGCGGAGGAACGCCAGGCCGCCGGCGACCCGACGGTCCCACTGGTCACCGGGCCGGTCCGCCACCGAGGGGCCGCCGTCGGCCGGGGCGGGCAGGGCCGGAGCGGGGAGGGCCGCGGCGGGGAGAGTCGGGTCGGTGGCCGCACCGTCGGGGGCCGCACCGTTGCGGGCGGGTGGGGCGGTCACGGATGGCGTGGTGAGTCGGCGGTGGCCGTTCTGCTCGGTCACGTGCGTTCCCGGACGGCGGAACGGACCTGCCGGATGCTCTCCAGCACCACCTGCTCGGCGGCGGCGAGCTGGTCCCGGCTGACCACGACACCACCGTGGTGGGCGCGGATGAAGTCGTCGAACGCGACGGCGGTGGAGCGCGGGGTGAAGCCGTACTCCCGGGTCAGTCGGCCGGTGTCGACGACCCGGCCGTGCACGATCAGGTCGACCTGGTCGAGGCCGTAGCGGCCGAAACCGAGGTTACGGGCGACCGCGGCGGCCCCGGACAACCCCGGCTCCCACACCGGCACGGCCACCCGGCCGGCCCGGCGGATCGCCTGCGACAACGAGAGCACCCCCGGCCCGGCGACGTTGTACGTCCCCGGGTGGTCCTCGGCGATGGACCGGTGCAGCACTTCGAGGGCGTCGTCGAAGTGCACGAACTGCAGCCGGGGATCGCGGCCGAAGACGGTGGGCACCACCGGCCGGGAGAAGTAGCGGGTGAGCGTGGTGTCGGCGGTGGAGCCGATGAACGGGGCGAAGCGCAGCACCGTCGCGGTGACGTCGGGCCGACGGCGACGGAAGCCGCGAACGTACCCCTCGATGTCGAGGATGTCGCGGCCGAAACCGCCGCGCGGCACCTCGCGGGGCTCGGTCTCCTCGGTGAAGACCGCCGGGTCGCGGAAGGACGCGCCGTAGGCGGCGGTCGACGACCGGACCACGAGCTTGCGCAACCGGGGCGCCCGCTGGCAGGCGGCGAGCAGCTGCATGGTGCCTATGACGTTCTGTTCCTTCATCGCCGACCGACCGCCGTGCTGCGGGTCCGGGGCGGTGGCCAGGGCCAGGTGGACCACGGCGTCGACGTCGAGGTCGGCCAGCAGCCCGCCGAGCGAGTCGAGGTCGAGGCGGATCCGTTCGACCCGGTCGAGCAGGTCGGTGAACTCGGGGCCGGGGGTGGCCGGGTCGATGCCGATCACCCGTTCGATGCGGGGGTCGGCGGCGAGCCGGGCGGCGACGTGCGCACCCAGGTAGCGGCCGACCCCGGTGACGACGACGACCCCCGGAGCACCTGAGGTGCCACCGGGGGTCATCGCGCACGCCCTGACCGGCAGGAGGGACCGAGCCGGGATGTCCGCGGCCTGATCACCTGAGCCTCCGAGGGTCGACAGTTGGCAAGTGACACCGAGCGCCGGGTGGTGGCCCGGCGTCGGGTCACTTGCCGAGACGGCGACGCTGGACGCGGGTCTTGCGCAGCAGCTTGCGGTGCTTCTTCTTAGCCATGCGCTTGCGGCGCTTCTTGACCACCGAGCCCATACGACAGCCTTTCAATGCAACGTTCGGGGCGGACCCTCGGCGTCGAGATGGTGACGCCGGTGGCCGCTTGCGGACAACGGACCTGGACCAGCGTGGTGGCGGCGGGGCGCACCGGCGTACGGTCAGGATCGGCTCCAGGGTAGCCGGAGCGCGTCGGCCGGACCAACGCGCCCCCGTCGATGCCCGTTACGTCACACTCGGCGAGGTCAGGCGGTCTCCTGGAACGCCCCTCGCAGATAGTCGTGCACCGCGTGCTCGGGCACCCGGAACGACCGGCCCACCCGGACGGCGGTGAGTTCACCGCTGTGCACCAGGCGATAGACCGTCATCTTGGACACCCGCATCACCGAGGCGACCTCGGCGACCGTGAGGAACCTGACGTCCGACAGCCGACCGTCGGAGGACTGCGACCCGGCCATGGCTCACCCGACCCATCCCATGCCCGGCGCGCGCCACCCGACGGAGCTCCCGTACGGGCCGGCAACGCGCGTGTTACCAGTACGGTAGCGGGACGGCTGTGACCTGCGCGATCCCTTCCCGCAACTGATCCTGGGACGGACCTCGTTCACCCGGTCGTGACCAGGCGTTTCCACCTCGACGCGGGTCACGTCCGGGTGCGGACGTAGTCGACGCACTCGTCGTGCAGCGGCTGCCACGGCTCGCCGAACACCTGCACGGACGCCTCCTCGACGGTACGGCCCCCGGGCAGCACCGCCCGGAAGAAGTCCAGCATCCGCTGCTCGCCGTACCTGTCCACGAGGTGCCGGACGGCCAGGTAGCCGATGCCGTAGGCGGCCCCCGCCCGGTCGGCCGGGGCGTCGTCGGCCGGGGCGAGACCGGCCAGCCGGCCGTCCCAGCCCCCGGTGACGAACCGGTGCACCTCGTCCAGCCCCTCGTAGCGGTCGACCGGGGTGTGGTCGGCGGCGGCGTACTCGGCCAGCCCTTCCACCAGCCACCAGGTCCGCCCACCGGAGTAGCCACCCCCGGGCAGCGAGGCGGCGTGGGTCAGCTCGTGCCGGAGCAGCTCGCCGGGGCCACCTGTGGTGAGCACGGCGGCGTTGAGCACCACCTCGTGCCGCCCGTCGCCGACGGTGACCGCGTACCCGGCGGTCCACCGGGGACGGCCACCGCCGTACCAGCGCGTCCACTCGGCCCGGCCGGCGTAGAAGACCCGGTACCGGTCCGGCGGTGGGCCGGCCACCGCGTACCGGTCGGCGACCTGCGCCGACGCCTCGGCCGCGGTGAGCAGCTCGGGCAGCCGCCCACGGTACGCCGGGGTGGTGGCCACCACGGTCCGTGGGCCGACGGCGGTGACCAGTTCGCTGACCTCCCAGGGGCGCGGGCCGGTCCGCCCGGCCCGGGACTCCTCGACGGCGGCCAGGACCAGGGTGTCGCCGGACTCGCGCCACCGGGTCTGCACCCGCACCGGGTCGGGTCGGCAGTCCGGCACGACGAGGCAGTACCGGAAGGTGACCGGCTGCCGCCACCGGCCGGGCTGACCGCCGACGGCGACCGGCGGCCCCTCCGACTCGGCCCGCCACACCGTCACCCGCAGCGCCCGCAGTGCGGAATAGCGGCGGGCCAGGTCGGACCGGACGGACCGGTCGGCGATCGCCAGGAAACCGGTGCGGTCGCCGCGCAGCAGAGCGGCGGCCTGCCGGTCGAGCTGGCCGGCGAGCTGCCGACCGACGAGCGCGGCCCGACCCGCCGGGTCAGCCTGGCCGGCCGGGGTTACCGGGTCCGACGGGGCGGCCCGGCCGGCGGCCGGGTGGGCCGCCGCCGGGCGGTCGGTGTCCCGATCGGCCGCGCCGGCCAGTAGCGCCACCGGCAGACCGCAGGCGAGCAGGACCAGGACCACCGCCGGTGCCGTCCACCACGGCCACCGTGGGCGACGGCGCGGGGCGTCCTCGGTCACCGGCGAAGGGTACGACGAATCGGACGAGTCAGCCAGAGTCACCCGCGCGGCGCCCCCGGCTCGTCTCGCCGGCTCACCTCTGCGGGCTGGACGCCCGCCGGCTCACTTCTTCGAGGCCAGCGCCCGGCCGAAGAAGACCAGGTTGGCGGGACGCTCGGCGAGGCGGCGCATCAGGTAGCCGTACCAGTCCTGCCCGTACGGCAGGTAGGTGCGCACCGTGTAGCCCTCGCCGGCCAGTCGGGCCTGCTCCTCGGGGCGGATGCCGTACAGCATCTGGAACTCGAACTCGTCGGGCCCCCGGTCGAACCAGCGGGCCCGGTCCTCGCCGATGGCGATCAGGCGCGGGTCGTGGGTGGCCAGCATCGGGTAGCCGCTCCCGGACATCAGCACGTTGAGGCAGCGCACGTACGACTTGTCCACCTCGCGGGCCGACTGGTACGCCACCGACTCCGGCTCGGCGTACGCGCCCTTGCACAGCCGTACCCGCGACCCGACGCCGGCCAGTTCCCGGCAGTCCGACTCGGTGCGCCGCAGGTACGCCTGGAGCACCGCACCTGTCGACGGGTGGTCCTTGCGCAGCTTGACCAGCGCGTCCAGGGTCGAGTCGGTGGTGGTGTGGTCCTCCATGTCCAGGGTGACGGTGGTGCCCGCCTGCGCGGCCGCCACACAGATCGCCCGCGCGTTGTCGTACGCCAACTGCTCGTCGAAGCGCTGGCCGAGGGCGGACAGCTTCACGCTCACCTCGGCGGCCGGGGTCAGCCCGGCGGCGGCGAGCGCCCGCAGCAGGGTGAGGTACTCGTCCCGGGTAGCGGTGGCCTGGTCGGGAGTGACGGTGTCCTCGCCGAGGTGGTCGAGGGTGACAGTGAGGCCGTCGGCGACGAGGGCGCGGGTCGCGCGCAACGCGTCGTCGGTGCCGGTGCCGGCGACGAACCGCCGGACGACGTCCCGGGTCAGCGGGGCCGTCGCGACGAGCCGCTCGACCTGGGATGACCGGGAGGCGGCGAGGATGACGGAACGGAGCATGAGCCGAGCGTATCGCCCGACGGTACGGCCGCGCCCGGCGGCGGCCGGACCGCACCGGGGCAGGTCCCAACCGCATCACAGGCTCCGGTCGGGGGGCGCGGGGATGGCATGGATCGGTTACAACCATGAACGTGGAACGACACCCCCGCCGCCGGCTGCGGTCGGCCTCCGTGCAGCTCGGTGCGCTCACCGCGCTCGCGCTCGCCCTCTCCGGCTGCAACCTGACCTCCGACGACGACGATGACGACTGCGCCCTCGGGCCGGTAGGCGGCGGGGACACCGTGGCACTCGCCATGCAGGTGCCGACCGTCGGCATCGATCCCCGGGCCGCGGCACCCGACCCGGTGGCCGGCGCGCTACCGGACCGCGGCGGCTTCGGCACCCATCTCGCCTCCTGCGGCGGCTGACGGTGCGCCGCGAGCGGGTCGCCCCCCGCCCGGACTTCGCCTCGGTGATCCGCAGCCAGGGCCTGGTGTACGCCGACACCGAACTGCCCGACGGCGAGCTGATGTCGTACTGGGACGAGTCCGCCGCGTACGCCTTCGACCTCGACGAGGTGCTGCGGCTGGAGGAGGCGACCGAGGAGCTGCACCGGATGTCGGTGGCCGCCGCCGAACACGTGGTGGCCCGCGACCGGTACGCCGAGTTCGGCATCCCGGCCTGGGCGGCGCAGGCGGTGGCCCGGTCGCTGCACGAACGCCCACCCACCCTGTACGGCCGGTTCGACCTCGCCTACGACGGCTCGTGGCCGCCGAAGCTGCTGGAGTACAACGCCGACACCCCGACCGCCCTGGTCGAGGCGAGCATCGTCCAGTGGTACTGGCTGGAGGACACCCGCCCCGACGCCGACCAGTGGAACAGCCTGCACGAGCGGCTGGTGGGGGCGTGGGCCAAGATCGGCGCCGGGTTGCACGACCGGCGGGTGCACGTGTGCTGGTCCAACGAGGAGGAGTCCGGCGAGGACCAGATCACCGCCGGCTACCTGGCCGAGACGGCCCGGCAGGCCGGGCTGGACGTGACCCTGCTGCCGATCCAGCACGTCGGTTGGGACGGCAGGCGTTTCGTCGACGCCGCCGACCGACAGGTCACCACCTGCTTCAAGCTCTACCCGTGGGAGTGGATGCTGGCCGAGCCGTACGGCCGTCCGGCGCTGGACCCGGGCACCCCGACCACCTGGATCGAGCCGGCCTGGAAGCTGCTGCTGTCGAACAAGGCGCTGCTGGCCGTGCTCTGGGAGCTGTTCCCGGGGCACGATTACCTGCTGCCGGCCTACCTGGACTCGCCGCGCGGGATGCCGGAGTACGTGGCGAAGCCGCTGCTCGGCCGGGAGGGTGCCTCGGTACGCATCGTCACCGGCGACACCGAGATCAGCAGTCCGGGGATCTACGGCGACGAGGGCTTCTGCTATCAGGAGTTCCGGGCGTTGCCGCAGTTCGACGGCTACCGGATGGTGCTGGGCAGCTGGATCGTCGACGGCGAGTCGGCCGGGGTCGGCATCCGGGAGAGCGAAAGTCTGATCACCGACGGTTATGCGCGCTTCCTGCCGCACTACATCGACGCACCGCGTGTTCCATGAGTCGTCTACCGTTGGTCGGGTGAACTTCGACGCGTACGCCCGGACCGGGGTCGACCTCGTCAACTCCCGGCTGGACGACCTCGACGACCTGCGGGCGCTCATCCCCGACGACAACGCGTGGATGCGCGACGAGGTCGCCGACCGGGACCTGGCGATCTTCCGGCGGGCGCGCAAGCGGCTGCGGGACGTCTTCGAGTACGGCACCTCGGGGCGCGACGCGCAGGCGGTGGCCGAGTTGAACGCCCTGCTGGAGGCGTTCCCGGTGCAACCGCGCATCTCCGGTCACGACTCCAGCGACTGGCACATGCACGTGACCAGCCGGGGTGCCTCGGTCGCGGCGGAATACCTGGCCGGCGCGGCGTGGGGCCTGTCGGTCTGGCTCTGCGAGTACGGCAGCGCCCGGTTCGGGGTCTGCGCCGACGAGCGCTGCGGCAACGTCTACCTGGACACCTCGTCCAACTGCTGCCGCCGGTTCTGCTCGGAACGCTGCGCCACCCGCTCCCACGTCGCCGCCCACCGCGCCCGCAAACGCGCCGCCACCCCCATCCCAGTCCCCTAACCCCCACCCCACC
>NZ_JBTMMT010000075.1:0-30001 GCF_055517075.1 Micromonospora sp. DSM 43699 | reverse complement strand
CCAAAGTCGGCACCACCACTCCATGATCGCCAAGCGGGCCCCCCCCGCTCCCCGATCTGGCACTTCCTGTCCCGGGTTGACCAGCCGCCCACGGCGTGAACGCAACGGCGTTGTCCGGGATGTTTCCGGGATGTAGTGGCCTCGCGGCTCGGGGATGCCACTACATCCCGGAAGTAGCACGATCTTGTCGTGGGGTGTGGGGTGTGGGGTGTGGGGTGTGGGGTGTGGGGTGTGGGGTGTGGGGTGTCAGGGGGCGGGGGAGCGTCAGGGGCGGGGGAGCGGGGCGGTTCGGTGGGTGGGATGTGGGTGATGTCGCGCCCGAGCGCGTCGTCCCCGGGCGGGGCGCATAGGATCTGCGGTCATGGCTCGTGTGCTCACTCCCCGTGCGGAGGACTTTCCCCGCTGGTACCAGGACCTGATCGCCAAGGCGAAGCTGGCCGACAACGGCCCGGTCCGGGGGACCATGGTCATCCGTCCGGCCGGCTATGCCATCTGGGAGCGGATGCAGGCCGAGATGGACGCCCGGATCAAGGCGGCCGGCGCGGAGAACGCGTACTTTCCGCTGTTCATCCCGGAGAGCTACCTCAAGCGCGAGGCCGAGCACGTCGAGGGCTTCTCGCCGGAGCTGGCGGTGGTCACCCACGGTGGTGGCAAGCAGCTCGCCGAGCCGGTGGTGGTGCGCCCCACCAGCGAGACGGTGATCGGCGAGTTCATGGCCAAGTGGATCGACTCGTACCGTGACCTGCCGCTGCTGCTCAACCAGTGGGCGAACGTGGTCCGTTGGGAGCTGCGCCCGCGGATCTTCCTGCGGACCAGCGAGTTCCTCTGGCAGGAGGGGCACACCGCCCACGCCACCCGGGAGGACGCGCGGGCCTACGCCCGCAGGATCCTGCACGAGGCGTACGAGGATCTGATGGTCAACGTTCTGGGCATCCCGGTGGTGGTCGGGCTGAAGACCGCCCGGGAGCGCTTCGCCGGGGCGACCGCCACCTACACCTGCGAAGGCATGATGGGTGACGGCAAGGCGCTCCAGCTGGGCACCAGTCACGAGCTGGGGCAGAACTTCGCCAAGGCGTTCGACATCAGCTACTCCTCGGCCGAGGGTGGCCGGGAGCACGCCTGGACGACCTCCTGGGGCACCTCGACCCGGATGCTCGGCGGCCTGATCATGGCGCACGGCGACGACAACGGTCTGCGGGTGCCGCCGAGGCTGGCCCCGATCCAGGCGTACGTCATGATCGTCAAGGCGGGCGACGGCGTGGGCGAGGCGGCGGCCACGCTGCGCGACGCGCTGCGCGACGCCGGCGTCCGGGTGGCGCTCGACGACCGCACCGACACCGCGTTCGGCCGCCGGGCCGTCGACGCCGAGCTGCGCGGCTATCCGGTACGCGTCGAGGTCGGCCCCCGTGACCTGGCCGCCGGCAACGCGGTGGTGGTCCGGCGTACGGACGGCTCGAAGGCGCCCACCCCGGTCGCGGACGTGGTCGGCGCGGTCCTGGCCGCCCTGGAGGCCGACCAGCGGGCGCTGCACGACCAGGCGCTCGCCCACCGACGTTCCCGGACCGTCGAGGTGTCGACCCTCGCCGAGGCGATCGAGGCGGCCGCCACCGGCTGGGCCATGGTGCCGTGGTCGGCCGTCGGTGTCCCGGGCGAGGCCGAGGCCAACGGCCAGGGCGTCACCGTCCGCTGCCTGCTGCGCGCCGACGGTTCCGTCCCGGACAGCGAGGACGAGCCGGACCTCGTCGCCATCCTGGCCCGCGCCTACTGAGCGACGTCGGCACACCCGTCGGACCGCCCTCCGCCCGCCGCGCACCGGTCGCGGCCAGTCGGTGGTGGGCGGGAGGCCCGTTCTGACCTGTGGAGGTGTGGGTGCGTTTCGAGCCAGGTCGGCTGATCATGCACCGGAACGTGCGGCACGGCCGGATCGGCTGGGTCCGACCGGCCCGGGTGGTCCTCGACGACGACCGGGGCCTGCTGCTCTGGGTGGCCCGGGACTCGCCGGTGGCGCACGAGGTCTCCGAGGCGGGGCTGGGCATGCGGGCGATGCCCTTCACCGAGTGGATCACCTCGTCCTACCGGCTGGCCCAGGGCCGGTGGGACGGTCCTCCCCTGCTGGAGTTCCTGCCCGCCGGGGCGGCCCACTCGGTCTGGTTCTTCCGCGACGCGCAGGAGCGCTTCGCGGAGTGGTACGTCAACCTGGAGGAGCCCGGTGTCCGGTGGGACGACGGGCCGGTGGCCGGGGTGGACGTTGTCGACCAGGACCTGGACGTGGTGGTCCGCCCCGACCTCGGTTGGCGGTGGAAGGACGAGGACGAGTTCACCGAGCGGCTCGCCTTCCCCGGCCACTACTGGGTGACCGACGAGAAGGCGGTCCGGGCCGAGGGGGAGCGGGTGATCGCCCTCGTCGAGTCGGGGGAGTTCCCGTTCGACGGCACCTGGTGTGACTTCACTCCGCCGGCCGACTGGACGCCCCCGGAGGGCCTGCCACCCGGCTGGGACCGACCGCCGGCGCGGTGAGTGTGTCGCTGCTCACATGAATCCCGGTCGGGTGGGCGCCGGCCGGGGTCGATGTGAGCGTCCGGCGAGCTGTCTGGCACAATAGGTCGCTGGTATCCGACGCGCGTTCGGCGCCCTCTAACCCGGGCGCGTCGTCAGTCCACCCGAGCAGTCTCCGGCCCAACCCCACTGTGCCGGTCGACGCTCACCCGTGCACCGCCCGTAGCCGGGTCGGTGAAATCGCAACAGGAGCGAAACAACTGTGGCCGTAAAGATCCGGCTCCTGCGGATGGGCAAGATCCGCAACCCGCAGTACCGCATCGTCATCGCCGACTCGCGCACCAAGCGTGACGGGCGCGCGATCGAGTTCGTGGGCGTGTACCAGCCGAAGGAAGATCCTTCGATCATCGAGGTCAAGTCGGAGCGGGTCCAGTACTGGCTCTCGGTCGGCGCGCAGCCGAGCGAGGCCGTCCAGCGTCTGCTGGAGCTGACCGGTGACTGGCAGAAGTACAAGGGCCTGCCGGCCCCGCCGCCGCTGAAGGTCGCCGCCGAGCGGGCCGACCGCAAGGCGGCGTACGAGGCCGAGGCGAAGGCCGCTGCCGGCCTGGCTCCGGAGACCCCGGCCAAGCCGGCCCGGAAGGCCGCCAAGACCGAGGCCCCGAAGGCGGAGGCCCCGAAGACCGAGGCCCCGGAGACCCCGGCCGAGAAGACCGAGGCTCCGGCCGAGGCCCCGGCCGCTGCTGCCGACGCCGGTGAGCAGGCCTGACATGCCGCTGCGTCCCGCCCTGGAGCACCTGGTCAAGGGAATCGTCGACCACCCGGACGACGTGCGCGTCCGGATGGTCGACTCCCGTCGGGGCAAGCGGCTGGAAGTCCGCGTGCACCCGGAGGATCTCGGCACGGTGATCGGGCGGTCCGGCCGGACCGCCAAGGCACTGCGTCAGGTGATCGGCTCCATCGGTGGACGCGGGGTACGCGTCGACATCGTCGACTCGTACTGATGCTGCTCATCGTCGGCAGGATCGGCAAGCCGCACGGCATCCGCGGTGAGGTCACCGTGGAGGTGCGGACCGACGAGCCCGAAGCGCGGTTCGCCCCCGGCGCGGTGCTGTGCACCGAGCCGGGGGCGACGCCCCGTGCCGCGCCGCCCCGCGCTGCCGGGGGGTCGGCCACCGAGTCGGCCCCGACCGCCGAGCCGGGGGCGGTGTACGAGGTTCCCGGCGAGCTGACCATCGAGGCGGCCCGCTGGCACCAGGGGCGGATGCTGGTGGCCTTCGACGGGGTGCTCGACCGGGAGACCGCCGAGGCGCTGCGCGGCACCCTGCTCGGGGTGGACAGCGCCTCCGTCGCCCCACCGGAGGACCCTGAGGAGTTCCACGACCACCAGCTGGTCGGTCTGGCCGTGGTGACCCCGGCCGGGGAACACCTCGGCGAGGTGGCCAAGATCGACCACGCGCCCGCCTCCGATCTGCTCGTCCTGCGTCGCCCGCAGGGGCGTACCGCGCTGATCCCGTTCGTCAAGGCGATCGTCCCGGAGGTCGATCTCGTCGGCGGACGCGTCGTCGTCGACCCGCCGGCCGGTCTGCTCGACCTCTAGACCGGAAGCCACCCACATGCGCGTCGACATCGTGTCGATCTTCCCGGAGTACTTCGCCCCGCTGGACCTGTCCCTGATCGGGCGGGCCCGTGAGCAGGGTCTGCTCCGGCTGGCCGTACACGACCTGCGAAGCTGGACCCACGACGTGCACCGCACGGTCGACGACACGCCGTACGGCGGCGGGCCGGGCATGGTGATGCGGCCGGAGCCGTGGGGTGCGGCGCTGGACGCGCTGGCCCCCGACGAGCTGGCCCCGGACGGTCTGACCCTGCCCCGGCTGCTGGTGCCCTCCCCGGCGGGCGAGCCGTTCACCCAGGCGATGGCGCACGAGTTGGCCGCCGAGTCGCACCTGCTCTTCGCCTGCGGCCGGTACGAGGGCATCGACCAGCGGGTGCTGGACCACGCCGCGACCCGGCTGCGGGTCACCGAGGTCTCACTCGGCGACTACGTGCTCTTCGGCGGCGAGGTCGCGGTGTTGGTGGTCCTGGAGGCGGTCACCCGGCTGCTGCCGGGGGTGCTCGGCAACGCCGGTTCGCTTGACGACGAGTCGCACGCCCACGGCCTGCTGGAAGCCCCGATGTACACCAAGCCGGCGAGTTGGCGGGGGCACGAGGTGCCCGAGGTGCTCCGCTCGGGCGACCACGGGCGGATCGCCCGCTGGCGGCGCGACGAGGCGCTGACCCGGACGGCCGCCCGGCGGCCCGACATGATCGCCGCGCTGCCCCCGGAGGTCCTGGACAAACGGGACGTCGTCGCCTTGGAGCGGGGTGGGTTTCCGCTGCCCGCGGAGGATGTGGCAAAGTAGGGGGGTTGCCGCATCCGCCCGCGCCCGTGGGTGGCTGCGAGGATTCCCGACCGGGGTCGGCCCGGCCGACCACCGTCCGGGGATCAGAATCACCCATCCGCGCACCGACTGACGGTGCGCCGTGAGCATCACGAGGACGCAGCGATGAACATCCTGGACGCCCTTGACGCCCAGTCGAAGCGCACCGACCTCCCCGACTTCCGTGCCGGTGACACCGTCAAGGTGCACGCGCGGGTCGTCGAGGGCAACCGGTCCCGGGTCCAGATCTTCCAGGGCGTCGTCATCCGCCGCCAGGGTGACGGTCTGCGCGAGACCTTCTCGGTCCGCAAGGTCAGCTTCGGGGTGGGTGTGGAGCGGACGTACCCGATCAACGGCCCCGGCATCGACCGGATCGAGATCGTGACCCGTGGCGACGTGCGCCGGGCCAAGCTCTACTACCTGCGCGAGCTGCGCGGCAAGAAGGCCAAGATCAAGGAGAAGCGGGAGAAGCAGCCCAGCTGACTTCCCGATCGCCACGCCGCCTGAGCTGCGCGGATGTCGTATCGACCAGAGCGCATTACGCTGATCGGTACGGGCGCAGACCGGCAGGTGGCACCGCGACCCAGGTTGCGGTGCTCCGATCGTCCACTGCCGCCCGTGGGGCCTCGACGAGGCTCCCGGGCGGTAGTGTCGTTTCTGCGGACCGGGGAGTGGCGTGGTGCAGGTGCTTGACTCGAACGAGACAGCCGACCCGTGGCGTCGGCGGGCCCGGCCCACCCGTCGGCAGATGCCCCTCTGGCAGGAGTTGCCGCTCCTGTTGATCGTGGCCTTCTGTCTCGCGGTGCTGATCCGCACCTTCCTGCTCCAGGCCTTCTTCATCCCGTCCAGTTCGATGGAGGACACCCTCCTCATCGGCGACCGGGTCCTGGTCAACAAGGTCGTCTACGACGTCCGCGACCCGCTGCGCGGCGAGGTGGTGGTCTTCCGGGGCACCGACAAGTGGGTCGCCCAGGAGAGCCCCGCGCCACCGACCGGCGCCGCCGGCAAGATCGGGCGTACCCTCGGCGACCTGATCGGCGTGAGCCGTCCCGGTGAGAAGGACTTCATCAAGCGGGTGATCGGGGTGCCCGGCGACCGGGTCAAGTGCTGCGACGACCAGGGTCGGGTGCTGGTCAACGGCATCCCGTTGGACGAGCCCTACGTGGTGCGCGACTCGCCCCTGGACGTGCCGCCGAACCCGAAGGAGTGCCGGTCCCGCCGGTTCGACGAGGTGGTCGTACCCCCCGGTCAGATCTTCGTGATGGGTGACCACCGGTTGGTCTCCCAGGATGCCCGCTGCCAGGGCCCGGTGCCGATCGACAACGTGGTGGGCCGGGCGTTCATGGTGGTGTGGCCGTCGTCCCGGTGGACGTCGTTGCCGGTGCCGGCCACCTTCGAACGGCTGGCCGGCTCCGCCGCTGCGCCCGCTCCGGCGCCGGTGCGGCCCACCCCGTCCGGTGACGTGGCCCTGCTCCTCCCGGTCGTCGCCCTGCTCTCCGCCGTCGCCCGGTCCGGGCGGCAGGTGTGGCCGCGCGGTCCCGGAGGCTCCGGCGGGCCACCGCGTCTGTGCCGGGACCGGCCCTGGCATTCCCGGTGCCCGGACCACCTCCGGCGTTCCGGGCGGCCCGTTCGGCTCCGGCGACGTAGGCTCCACCCGTGATTGACGAGCAGACCGAAAAGCCGCGTAGCTCCTTCTGGAAGGAGCTGCCCATCCTCCTGGGCGTCGCGATCCTGGTGGCGGTGCTGGTCCGCGCATTCGTGCTGCAGACCTTCTTCATCCCGTCCCCGTCCATGGAGAACACCCTCAAGATCGACGATCGGGTGCTGGTCAACAAACTGGTCTACGACTTCCGCTCACCGCACCGTGGCGAGGTGGTGGTGTTCAAGGCCCCGACCGAGTGGAGCGGCAACCCCGACGGTGAGGACTTCATCAAGCGGGTGATCGGGGTCGGCGGCGACCACGTGGTCTGCTGCGACGCGCAGGAGCGGCTGACGATCAACGGCAGGTCCCTCGACGAGCCGTACGTCTACTCCGCCAACGGGCAGCAGGACAAGCCCGCCGACCAGGAGTTCGACATCACCGTCCCGCCGGGGCGGCTCTGGGTGATGGGTGACCACCGTTCGGCCTCCGGCGACTCCCTGGAGCACTGGCAGCAGTCAGGTCGCAACATCGACAGCGCCACCATCCCCGAGGGCGAGGTGGTGGGCCGGGCCTTCACCGTCTTCTGGCCGTTCGACCGGGCCACCTGGCTGACCGTGCCCAAGTCGTTCGACGGGATTCCCAACCCCTGAACCGGTTCGGCCCGCCGGGGCGTGGCCGACAGCAGGTGTCGTCTGGCAGGCTAATACGGTGACCGTCTTCCACCCCCGGCGCGCGGCACGCGTGCTGCTCGTCGACGCGTCCGGCCGGGTGCTCCTCTTCGCCGGCACCGATCCGGCCCGTCCGGGTCACCGGTACTGGTTCACCCCCGGCGGTGGGCTCGCCCCGGGGGAGTCCGCGGCGGCCGGTGCGGCCCGCGAGTTGGCCGAGGAGACCGGGCTGCGGCTGACCCCGGCCGAGCTGGGCGCGACGGTCCGGTACGAGACGATCGAGTTTCCCTTCGACGGCGTGTGGTACCGCCAGGAACAGGAGTTCTTCGTGGTCCGGGTGCCCGCCTGGGAGGTGGACACGGCCGGTTTCGACGAGATCGAGCGGGCCAGCGTCACCGGGCACCGCTGGTGGTCGGCGGCCGAGCTGGCCGACACCGCCGAGCGGTGCTACCCGGCCGACCTGTCGGCCCTGCTGGCGCGGGTGCTGGACGGCGACGCCGCCACGGTCCCGGTTCCGGGGGCGTCGTGCTGACCCCGCCGCGCACGGTGGTCCGCCGCGACGGTGGGCTCTACGCGCTGGAGCGGGCCCTGCAACGCCGCGGCTTCCGGCACGTCGCCGGGGCGGACGAGGCCGGCCGGGGGGCCTGCGCCGGCCCGCTGGTGGCCGCCGCGGCGGTGCTCCCCGAGGGGCGGCGCGGTGAGGTAGAGGGACTTGCCGATTCCAAGCTGCTCACCCCGGCGAGCCGGGAGCGGGTGTACGCCGAGGTGGTCACCCGCGCCCTGGCGTACTCGGTGGTGGTCATCCCGGCCGAGGAGGTCGACGCCCGGGGGCTGCACGTGTGCAACCTGGCCGCGATGCGCCGGGCCCTGGCCTTGCTGACCACCCGGCCGGACTACGTCCTCACCGACGGCTTCGGGGTGGACGGGTTGGACGTGCCGGGGCTGGCGGTCTGGAAGGGCGACCGGGTGGCGGCCTGCGTGGCGGCGGCCAGCGTACTGGCCAAGGTCACCCGGGACCGGCTCATGGTGGAGCTGGACGGACGCCATCCGGGCTACGGCTTCGCCGAGCACAAGGGGTACGCCACGGCCGAGCACACCGAGGCGCTGCGCGAGCGCGGGCCCTGCGTGGAGCACCGGTTCTCGTACGTCAATGTGGCTGCCGTCTCCGGCCGGGAGGGCGCCCCGCCCCGGGCCCGCCGGCCGTTCGACGCAGCTGCTCCCGAGCCGATGGAGCGCTCGGGCTCGTCAGGGGGTACCGTCGGCGTGGCGTTGGGCGAGCAGCCTCGGCCTCCGGCACCGGTGGGGGAAGATGTGGTCATGGAAGGCGGAGTGCGATGAGCGCGGAAGATCTCGAGAAGTACGAGACCGAGATGGAGCTGCAGCTCTACCGGGAGTACCGCGACATTGTCCGTCAGTTCTCCTACGTGGTGGAGACGGAACGCCGCTTCTACCTTGCCAACCAGGTGGACCTGCACGTGCGCAACTCCGACGGCGAGGTCTACTTCGAGGTCGAGATGCACGACGCCTGGGTCTGGGACATGTACCGCCCCGCCCGCTTCGTCAAGAACGTCCGGGTGATGACGTTCAAGGACGTCAACGTCGAGGAGTTGGAGAAGCCCGACATCTCGCTGCCCGCCGACTCGGGCTTCGGTAGCTGATCCCCGCCCCGCGTCGGCATCCCACCCGCCGACGCCGGGCCGGGGCTCGCCACGCCGGCCTCACTCCGCGACGACGAGCACGTCCACCCGCTGGACGAGATTGTTGGCGAAACCACCCCGGTTCCACTCCTGCTCCACCGGCTGGGTACGCCCCGACGCGTCGGTCGCCCGCGCCCCGAGCGAGTAGCGGCCGGGCTGCGGCGTCCACTCGTACCGCCAGCGTCGCCAGGACCATTCGCCGCCGCTCGGTGGGTCCAGGGTGGCCGGCGTCCAGCTCACCCCGCCGTCGGTGGTCACCTCCACCGCCACCACCGGGCCGTGACCCGACCAGGCCCGTCCGTCCACAGTGAACGGCGCGGGACGCAGCACCCTGCTGCGGGACATGAAGTCCGGGAAACCCGGTGGCCGGACCAGCGCCCGGGGTTCGATCCGGGTCACCGGCACCCCCGGGTCGTCGGCATCGCGTCGCAGCCGGTAGGCCACCGCGTTCTGGTAACCGTCGAACTCCCCGGTCAGCACCGTGATCGAGCGCAACCACTTGACGTGCGCCATGCCGTACCAGCCGGGGACGATCAGCCGCAGCGGTGCGCCGTGCTGGGGCAGCAGGGGAGCGCCGTTCATCTCGTACGCCAGTAGCACCTCCTCGCGGAGCGCGTCGGCGACCGGCAGGGCCCGCTGGTAGTCCTGTTCGACCCCGCGCTCCACGCCGTGGTCGGCGCCGGTGAACACCACGTCCACCGCCTCGGGGGCGAGCCCGGCCTCACGCAGCAACGGCGCCAACGGGGTGCCGGTCCACTCGGCGTTGCCCACCGCCTCCACCAGCCACGGCTGGCTGACCGGGCGGGGGTGCAGCAGCGCTCGGCCGTTGCCGGCGCACTCCAGGGTGACCCGGCGGGTCACCCGGGGGCGCTCGCGCAACTCGGCCGGCCCGAGCCGGAGCGGCCGACGTACCGCGCCGTCCACGGTCAGCGGGTGGGTCACCGGGTCGAGATCGGGGATGTCGTAGTGGATGAGCAGGTAGTGCAGCCCGGCCGGGGTGACGTCGTAGCGCAGCGCTTCGAGCGGGATGCCGTGGTTGCGGGCGGCGAGCTGGAGCTCCTCCGGGCTGATCGCCTCGGTCGCCCCGGCGACCCGCGACGGCCGGCTCACCTCGTCCATGGTGGTCATCGGTGGCCTCCCGGTCGGCACCCGCCTGTGATGCCGCCAGCCTAGACCGGCGGACCCCCCGCCGCCCGGTGTGTCATAGCAGATCGACGGGCCGGGCGGGCCTTGTCCACAGCCGGTCCCGTCGTCCACAGCGGACAACCGGTCCGTGGCACCGGTCGGCCGATCCGGACATGCTGCGGTGATGCTCACAGGACTGCGGCAGACGGTGGCCCTCGGGGTCGCCGTGCTCGTCATCGGCGCCCACTGGCTCCCCGGGCGGGCCACCCCGCCACCCTCCGTCCCGACCCGGGTCGAGCCGGCACCGGTGTTCCGGTGGCCCCTCGACGGCCCACCCCGGCCGGTACGCCGGTTCGACCCGCCCCCGCTGCCGTGGCTTCCCGGCCACCGGGGCGTGGACCTCGCCGCCGCGCCCGGCGCCACCGTCCGGGCTGCCGGGGCAGGCACGGTGCTCTTCGCGGACATGGTGGCCGGCCGGCCGGTGGTCACCGTCGGCCACCCCGGGGGTCTGCGGACCACCTACGAGCCGGTCCACCCCGAGGTCCACCCCGGTGACGTCGTGGCGGCCGGCGCGCCGCTGGGCGTGTTGCTGGCCGGGCATCCGGGTTGCCCCACGGCGGGGGCCGCCGCCCCGACCGGGAGCTGCCTGCACTGGGGGGCGCGGCGGGGCCCGGAATACCTCGACCCGCTGGCCCTGTTGGGGCTCGGCCCGGTCCGCCTGCTGCCGGTGGCCGCACGCGTCGACGTGGGCTTCTCCCGGGACGACGGTTCGGGCCGGGCCGGCGACGTCGACGGTCGGCGGCCCCGGGACGGCGACGCCGCCTCCGGGCGTCGACTGACCCGGGGCGACGACTCCGACACCGGTCGGCGGTGGGGCGAGGGGCCGGACGGGGTTGCCCGGCGGGAGGGGTGGGCACCCTGCCGCTGTGGTCAGCGCCCCGGCATCCGAGCAGCCCCGACCAGTCGACCCCCGACCGGCCAGCCTCCCGGCCAGTCAGCCCTTGGCCAGCAACGCCGGCAGCCGGGCCGCCAACCGCTCGTACTCGTCGGGGGCGTTGTAGACCTGGCCGCAGAGCCGGAGCCAGCCCTGACCGTGCCAGGCCATCACCGACACCTCGGTGGCGAGCCGCTCGGCGATCCGGGTCCGTAACGCCCCCGCCTCCTCCAGGGTGCCGGCGATGCCCGGTGGTAACGGCACGACCCGCATCGCCACCCCCGGCCCGCCCGGGTCGGGCAGGTCGGCCGGCGGCACCCCGAGCGCGTCCCCGACCACCCGCTGCCCGTACGCGGCCAGTGCGGCGTTGTGCGCGCGGACCCGGTCCACCCCGAGGCTACGCAGCGTGTAGAGGCCGGCCGGGGCGCTCAGCCAGCCGGTGTAGTCGAGGGTGGCCTGCCATTCGACGTTTCCCGGGAAGCCGCTCGGCTGCTGCCAGGAGACCACCAACGGCTCGATCCGCTCCCGCCACGACGGGGCGACCACCAGGACCGCGGTGCCGCGCGGGGCGTACCCCCACTTGTGCAGGTTGCCCACCCAGAAGTCTGCCCCGATCGCGTCCACCTGGACCGGCAGCATCCCCGGCACGTGCGCGGCGTCCACCAGCACGGGAATGCCGTGTTCCCGGGCCACGGCCACCAGCGCGGCGACCGGCAGCACCCAGGCCGTGGCCGAGGTGAGCTGGTCGACCACCAGCAACCGGGTCCGCCCCGGCCGCAGCCCGGCCCGGACGATCTCCACGAGTTGCCCGTCGGTGGCCGACCGGGGCAGATGCAGGCTCCGGGTGGTGGCACCGGTACGCCGGCACTCCCGGGCGACTGAGTAGTTCACCGCGCCGTACCCGTGGTCGGTGCCGAGCACCTCGTCGTCGGGGCGCAGGCCGAGCGACTGGAGCACCACGGCCACCCCCGTGGTGGTGTTGCCGACCAGGGCGGTGCCCTCCGGATCGGCGCCGAGGAAGGTGGCCAGGTGCCGCCGGGTGTGGGCCAGCCGGTCGACAAGCGCCTGGCCGAAGAAGCGCTGTGGGTTGGCTTCCATCTCGTCGCGCAGCCGCTGCTGGGTCCGCTGCACCCCGATCGGCACCGCGCCGAACGCGCCGTGGTTGAGATAACTGACCGAGGGGTCGAGGGTGAAGAGCAGTCGGGCCCCGGGAATCGGCTCGGGCGGCGGCGGGACGCTCATCCGATGATCGTAGCCGGCACCCCGGTGACCGGCGGACCGATCGTCGCCGGTCACTGCGACCCGTCTGCGTGACGCGCCTGGCCCGGCGTGCGCCCGGCCCGACGTGCGCCTGGCCCGGCGTGGGTCAGGCCCGGGGTGGGTCAGGCCCGACGTGGTCAGGCCCGGGGGTGGGCTTGGCGGTAGGCGGCGCGCAACCGCTCCACCGACACGTGGGTGTAGATCTGGGTGCTCGCCAGGGAGGAGTGCCCCAGCAGCTCCTGCACCGCCCGCAGGTCCGCGCCGCCGTCCAGCAGGTGGGTGGCCGCCGAGTGGCGCAGCCCGTGCGGGCTGGTCGGCGGCAGCCCGGTGGCCCGGGCGTAACCGGCGACGATCCGGCGGGCCGTCGTGGGATGGAGCCGCCCGCCCCGGGTGCCGAGGAACAGCGCCCGGTCGGAGGTCGGGCCGGCCAGTTCGGGCCGGCCGACCGCCAACCACCTGTCGATCGCCCGCTGGGCCGGCAGCCCGTACGGGACCGTCCGCTCCCGGTTGCCCTTGCCGAGGACCCGGACCACCAGGCGTTCGTGGTCGACGTCAGTGGCGTCCAACCCGCACACCTCGCTGATCCGCGCGCCGGTCGCGTAGAGCAGTTCGAGCAACGCCCGGTCGCGCAACAGGACCGGATCGGCCGCCGTGGCCGTCCCCGGCGACCCGGGGCCACCGGCACCGCCCGGTCCGGAAGACCCGCCGTCGCCCGGGGCCTCGACGAGGGTGGCGGCCTGGTCGGCGCGGAGCACGACCGGCAGCTCCCGACGGGCCTTCGGGGTGGCCAGCGGGGCGGCTACATCCGTGGCCAGCAGGCCGGACCGGTGCGCCCAACCGCTGAAGGTACGCGCCGCGGCGGCCCGCCGGGCCGACGAGCTGTGCGCCGCGCCTGTCGTCCGCTGCTTCGCCAGCCAGCTACGCAGCACGCCCAGCTCCAGGTCGGCGGGCTCGGCACAGCCCATCCGGACGGCATGGTCGAGCAGCGAGACCAGGTCGGCCACGTACGCCCGGACGGTGTGCGCGGACCGGTTGCGCACCTGGGCGAGGTGGGCGGCGAACTCGTCCACCGCGTCCCGCATCGCCGGGGGAAGCGCCTGGTGGGTGACCCGGGTGCCCGCACCGCGTCGACTCATCGAGCCGCCTCCGCAGTGGTCGACAGGTGGCGACGCCCGCACGTCGGCGGTGACCGACGGGGGAGCGAGCGGTCGTCCGGGGCCACCCGCACAGCTTACGGACGCCGGCGGGCAGGGCGACGGCTCAGGCGAACGTGTCGGCCACGGCGACCCGGGCCGGGTCCGGGTCGGCCCAGCTCCAGTTCGGGTGGGCGCGGTTGGTGAGCAGCACCAGCACCCGGCGTCGGTCGGGCTGGACCAGGAACGAGGTGCCGGTGAACCCGGTGTGCCCGAAGGTGGTGGTGCGGGCGAGCTTGCCCATGAACCAGGGCTGGTTGAGCACCACGCCGAGGCCGTGGTCGGAGGTGCGGTTCGGCCGGTCCGGGTCGACGGCGGGCAGCCCGGTGTTGGCGTTGCGCAGCATCCGGGCGACGGTGCCCTCGGCGAGGATCCGCTTCCCGCCGTAGCTGCCGCCGTCGAGCAGCAGCTGCCCGATGACCGCGACCTCCTCGGCGGGGGCGAAGATGCCGGCGTGGCCGGCGATGCCGCCGAGGTGGTTGGCGACGTCGTCGTGCACCACGCCCCGCAGCAGCCCCCGGGAGGAGCGGGCGTCGGTGGCGACCAGCCGGTTGGCCCGGTCGGCCGTGCCGAGCCAGGTGTTGGGGTTGAACCCGGTGTGGCGCAGCCCCAACGGGGTGGTCAGGTGGGTCTTCAGGGCCCGGTCGAGGCTGAGCCCGGTGACCTTCTCGACGATCTTCCCGGCCACCATCAGGCCGACGCTGGAATAACGGAACACGGTGCCCGGAATGGCGCCGCTGACCAGCGGCGTGGTCAGCACCGCGCGCCACCGCTCGGCCATCGTCGCGTAACCGGTGACCTTCGCACCGACCGGCAGGCCGCTGGTGTGGGCCAGCAGCATCGCCACGGTGACGGTGGACTTGCCGGTGCCGGTGAACTCGGGCAGGTAGCGCACCACCGGCGCGTCCAGGTCGATCCGGCCGTCGTCGACCTGTTGCAGGGTGAGGATCGCGGTGTAGACCTTGGTGAGCGAGGCCAGGTCGAAGATCGAGTCGGGGCGCATGGCGACCCGTTTCGCCGCGGGCAGCAGCACCGGCCCGGCGTCGTAGCGCAGCGCCTCACCGACCGCCAGGTGGTCGGTCGGCTCACCGTCGGTCACCGCCAGCACCACCGCCCCGGCGTACGTCGGATGCTTCGGGTTCTCGGTGGTGGGCTGGAGGTAACGCTGGAGCGCCACGGTGAGGGTACGCGGCTTGCTGGCCGGGACCGGGGCGGTGCCCCGGGCTGCGGCTCCCGCACGGTTGGCCGCAGCAGCACCCTGGCCGCCCTGCGTACCGTCACCCGGCACGGCGGTGGCCCAGGAGCCGGCCGGCCCGGTGGGCGGGTTCTTGGCGCAGCCGGCCAACCCGAGGGCGGCGGCGAACCCGAGACCGAGCACGGAACGACGGGGAATCGACACGGTAGCGATCATCGCACCCGTGTCGACCACGGGGCCAGCGCGACCGACGGCCTGCACCGACCTAGCCCTTCCGTTGTGGACGAGAGGCCTCACCCGCGGCCGATGAATAGCGGTGAATCCGCTGCTCGTCAAGCTGTTGAACGACCGGTGGGGTCGAACTGCTCACCGAGGCATCCTCAACCCCTGGACGATTGCGGTCGGGTGAGGGCGTAACCGTCGTCGCGGCGGGTCACCAGGCCCAGCTCCTCCAGCAGGGCGAGCTTGCGCAACGCCGTCCGGACCGGCACGCCGGCCCGGGCGGCGAGCGCGTCCGCGCCGATCGTGCCGCGTCGGGGCATCGACTCGCGCAGCATGGCCGCCTCGTCGTCGAGGACGTCCGTCGGGCGTTCCGCGCCCCTGGCCGGTGGTGCCAGGTCCGCCCCGATCCGACCCACCTCCTCCAGCACGTGCGCGAGCCCGGTGACGAGTCGGGTGTGCGCGTAGTCCCGCAGCAGTTCGTGCGCGCCGACGGACAGCGCCGAGGTGACCGGGCCGGGCACCACCATCGCCGGTCGTCGCAGGGCGATCGCGCGGTGCATGGTCTGGGCCGCGCCGCTGCGTGCCGCCGCCTCCACCAGCACGCTGCCCCGGGTGCCGGCGGCGATCACCCGGTTACGGATCAGGAAGCGGGGACGCAACGGCTCCGCTCCCGGCAACCACTCGCTGATCAGCAACCCGGTCTCGGCGATCCGGTCGAACAGCGCGGAGTTGCCCATCGGGTAGGGGCGGTCCACCCCACCGGCCAGCACCGCCACCGTCACCCCACCGGCGTTCAACGCGCCCCGGTGGGCGGCGGCGTCGATGCCGAACGCGCCGCCGGAGACCACCGTCCACTCCCGGTCGGCCAGGCCGTACCCGAGCTCGGTGGCGACGTGTACGCCGTACCCGGTGGCGGCCCGTGCGCCGACCACCGCGACCGAGCGATCCAGCACCTCGGCCAGCGGCCACCCGCCGCGTACCCAGATGCACAGTGGTGGGGCGGTCTCCCGGTCGACCTTCCGGCTCGCCCCGGGCAGCACCAGCCGTTCCAGGTCGCCCAGCGGGGCGGGCCACTCGTCGTCCGGCGGCGCGATGATCCGCGCGCCGAGCCGGTCGGTGAGCGCCACCGCCTCGGCGGCCACCGCCCGGGGGTCCCCCGCGTGCAGCCGGGCCGCCACCGCCGCCCGCAACGTCTCGTCGGGTGCGCCGCCGTCGAGCAGCAGGTCCAGCGTGGCGACCGGACCGAGCCGGCCCACCAGCCGGTGCACCAGCCGGGTGCCCGGCTCGGCCAGCCAGGTGAGCGCCACCCGGGCGTGCAGGTCATCGGTGCTGTTCACACTTCCTCCCCCGTCCGGAGTCCGGTGGCCTCCCGGACATCCTCAAGATCGGGCCGTGTCCGGCTGTCAAGATCGGCGATCGTCCAGGCGAGCCGGATGATGCGGTCGAAGCCCCGGGCAGACAGCGAGCCCCGGTCGAGCCGGCCCCGCAGTTCGGCGGTGGCCCGGCCGGCGAGCCGCCACGGTGGCCGGCGCAGCAGTGGGCCGGGCACCTCCGCGTTGAGCCGGTGCCCGGCCGGCGCCCAACGTTCGGCGGCAGCCCCACGCGCCACCGCCACCCGGGCGGCGACCGCCGCCGACGGTTCGCCGTCGAGGTCGGTGCCCATCAGCTCGGCCGCCCCCACCGGCAGCACCCTGACCTGGATGTCGATCCGGTCGAGCAGGGGACCGGAGAGCCGGCCGAGGTACCGCCGCCGTACCAGCGGGCTGCACTCGCACAGGGCGTCGCCGCCGGGCTTCGCGCAGGGGCAGGGATTGGCGGCCAGGACCAACTGCACCCGAGCCGGGTACCGGGTGCGGCCTCTGGCCCGGGTCAGGTGGACGTGCCCACTCTCCAACGGTTGGCGCAACGCCTCCAGGGCACCCTTGCTGAACTCGGCGGCTTCATCGAGAAACAACACCCCCCGATGGGCCAGCGACACCGCGCCGGGCCGGGCCAGCCCCGAACCACCACCTACCAGCGACGGCACGGTGGCCGAGTGGTGCGGGGCCTGGAACGGCGGCCGGCGCAGCAGTCGCCCGTCCGGCGGTAGCGTGCCGGCGATCGAGTGCAGCGCGGTGACCTCCAGCGCGTCGTCGTCGTCGAGCGACGGCAGGATCGACGGCAACCGCTCGGCGAGCATCGTCTTGCCGGCACCGGGCGGCCCCAACAGGGAGAGGTGGTGCCCGCCGGCCGCCGCCACCTCCAACGCCCGCCGGCCCAGTCCCTGCCCGGCGACGTCGGCCAGATCCGGCCCGGACGGCGTCTCGGCGGGGGCGGCGGGCGGCGGCTCCAACAGGGCGGTGCCGTCCCGGACGAAGGCGACGAGCCGGTGCAGGGTGTCCACGGCGCGAACCCGTACCCCGGGGATCACCGCCGCCTCGGCCGCGTTCCCCACCGGAACGACCACCCGGTCCAGGCCGGCCCGCACGGCGGCGGTGACCATCGGCAGCACCCCGCGGACCGGCCGGACCGTGCCGTCGAGGCCCAACTCGCCGAGGACCGCCACCCCCTCCATCGGCAGCAGCGGCAGCTCACCGGCGGCACCGAGCAGCGCGACCGCGATGGCCAGGTCGAACGCCGAGCCGTACTTGGGGAGCGTGGCGGGGAGCAGGTTGAGGGTGATCCGACGGTTGGGCCAGCGCTGGCCCGAGTTGACCACTGCCGCGCGGACCCGGTCCCGTGCCTCGTGCAGGGCGGTGTCCGGCAGACCCGAGATGACCACCGCCGGCAGCCCGGGGGAGAGGTCCGCCTCGACCTCGACCAGATGGCCGGTGACCCCGACCAGTCCGACCGAGAGCACCTTGGCGTAGCTCACCGCGAGGCGCCTCTCGTGCGGTCACCGGTCGTGAGACTGCCGGTCGTGGGGTCGGCGGCGGTGCGGCCGTCGGTCATCAGAAGGCTCCCTTGACATGCTCGACCCGGGCCGCGCCGGCCATCGGCAGTCGGACCGACAGGACGTCGAAGCGCACCTCGTCGGCGGTGGTCCCGGTCTCGGCCAACCACCTGGCGGCGAGGCCGCGCAACCGTCGGGCCTTGGCCGGGACGATCGCCTCGGCGGGGCTGCCGTAGGCGTCGCCCCGCCGGGTCTTCACCTCGCAGAAGGCGAGGACCTGGCCGTCCCAGGCGATGACGTCGATCTCGCCCTCCCGGCAGCGCCAGTTGCGGGCCACCGGGCGCAGCCCGGCCCCGATCAGGTGCCGTACGGCGCACTGTTCGCCGTACGCGCCAACCGCCTGGTTCCGCTTCGTCATGCCCGTCAGGCTGCGGGTGGGGCGGGGACCGGTGCGACACCCGTTTCCGTGCCTGTGGACGACGTGGCGCCCTGTGGACGGCCGGACGATCAAGGTCCTGGCGTGGTATGGGCGTCCGGGTGAACTCCCGCCCTGGTGGCCGACCGCACCGGCCTGCCCGCTGAGGTCACCCACACCGGCCCTGTCCGTCGAGGTGGCCCGCGCCGGGTGCCCTGACGGCCAGTCCGGCCGGTCCGACCTGTGAATGGCGCCCGGCGAGGCGGTCGCATACGGTGCCGGACGTGGACGCACGACGGAGCTACCCCGAAGATCAGGAGTCACGCTGGTACCCGGCCGGTCGGGAACCCGGGTACGACGACTCGGACTGGCGGACGGCGAGCGGGGTGCGCCGGCGCGACGACGAGTCGCGTACCCCCGACCAGCGGGCTGCAGAGGAGGGCCGGTACGCGGAGGCGGGCCGCTACGACTCGGGACGCTTCGACGCAGCCGATCCGTTGGGTGACGGCGGGGGCGACAGCGTCGGATACCGGCCGACCCGGTCCCGCCGGGACGACCCGGACGTCTCCGGTGAGCTACCCACCGACCGGGTCGGCCGCCGCGCCGCCCGGGAGGCCGGAACCAGCGACGTCGGCCCGCTCGGGAACAGCGGCGTGGGTCCGCTCGGCGGCGTCGCCGGCCGGGGTGTCGGCGACAGCGGTGTGGGCCTGCTCGGCGGCCTCACGGGCCGGGGTGTCGGTGACACCGGGGCGGGCCGGTTGACCGACACCGGGGCGGGCCGGGGTGTCGGTGATACCGGGACGGGCCGGTTGACCGACACCGGGGCGGGCCGGGGTGTCGGTGATACCGGGACGGGCCGGTTGAGCAGTCCCGGGACCGGTCGCCTCGCCGGGAGCGACAGCGGCACCGGCCGGTTCGCCGCCGACTCCGGCATGTTGGGCGTCAGGGGTGTCGGCCCGTCGACGGGTGGATCCGAACGTGTCGATCCGGCACGGCCGGCGGCGTTGGGCGGCTACCCGATCATCGAGCCCCACCGCCCGGCGGAGCCCTCCCCGTTGGAGGTGCCGACCGGCCCGATGACCCCGGTGACGCCCCGCCCGGACGGCCCGGCCGACGGGGCGTACCGGACGGGTGGGCCGGCCTCCGACGGCGTCTACAGCACCCGACGGCCGGCGCTGGCGGTGCTGCTGGGGTTGTTGGTCCTGGTCTTCGAGGTCCCGGCGCTGCGGGTGCTGCTACACGGCCTCACCGGTGACCCGGTCCCGGCGTCACACGTCGTCGTGGGCACCTTCCTGGTGGTCGGCTTGCCGATCTTCGCCGGCGGCCTGTACGGGCTGCGGACCGGTGGCCTGGCGATGGCCGACAGCGGCCGGGGCTGGCTGCGCCCGCCGACCGCCTACCTCACCGTCGGGCTGGTCCTCTTCGTCGCCGCCGCCCTCGCCGCCCGCTGACCCGGCACCCCGCTCCACCCGGTGCCCCGCTCCACCCGCCACTCCGCTGGCCAGGCGCCCCGCCCCGGGGCCCCTACCTTCTTGCAGGGTGGGAGGACGCGGGTGTGTACCCAGAGGTCGGGTGGCGGGGTGGAGGCGTACACTGGCCTCTTGGCGACCGCCTCGTGCGGTCGACCTCGCGTGCCCTCTCCACGTTTCGTCGTGGAGCGACGGCCTCCCTGGTCCCGATCTCCTTCGGGCCCACCATGGCCGGCGATCAGGCGCCAGGACGCCCGGCCACCGGCCGGGCGTGACAAACCAGGGATCTTGAGGAGTACCCCACCATGGCCGTCGTGACCATGCGTCAGCTGCTGGAGAGCGGTGTCCACTTCGGGCACCAGACCCGGCGCTGGAACCCGAAGATGAAGCGCTTCATCATGACCGAGCGCAACGGCATCTACATCATCGACCTGCGCCAGACCCTCGACTACATCGAGAAGGCGTACGACTTCGTGCGCAGCACGGTGGCCGAGGGTGGCAGCATCCTGTTCGTCGGCACCAAGAAGCAGGCCCAGGAGGCCATCTCCGAGCAGGCCACCCGGGTCGGTCAGCCGTACGTCAACCACCGCTGGCTCGGTGGCATGCTCACCAACTTCCAGACGGTGTACAAGCGGCTCCAGCGGATGAAGGAGCTGGAGGCGCTGGGCGACCTGACCGGCACCGCCGCCGGTTACACCAAGAAGGAGACCCTTCAGCTGTTCCGTGAGAAGACCAAGCTCACCAAGACCCTCGGTGGTCTGCGGGACATGCAGAAGCTCCCGGCCGCGGTCTGGATCGTCGACACCAAGAAGGAGCACATCGCCGTCGACGAGGCCCGCAAGCTGGGCATCCCGGTGATCGCGGTGCTGGACACCAACTGTGACCCGGACGAGGTCGACTTCCCGATCCCGGGCAACGACGACGCGATCCGCTCCGCCGAGCTGCTGACCCGGGTGGTGGCCGCCGCCGTCGCCGATGGTCTGATCGCCCGTTCCGGCCGTCGCCGTGGTGGCGACGAGAAGCCGGAGGGCCAGGTCGGCAGCGACGAGCCGCTGACCGAGTGGGAGCGCGAGCTGCTGGAGCCGAAGAAGGCCGAGCAGCCCGCCGCCGAGCAGAAGCCGGCCGAGCAGCCCGTCGCCGAGCAGCCCGTCGCCGAGCAGGCTCCCGCCGAGCAGCCGGCCGCCGAGCAGCAGCCCGTCGCCGAGCAGAAGCCGGTCGAGCAGCCGGCCACCGCCGCCGCCGAGTGACCGCACCGCCGCGTCCCCGTCGCCCGTCCGTTCGGGCGGCGGGGTGCGGCGGTCCCTGCCGGGAACACCCGGCCCCGGCCGGGTAACCGGCACCTCAGACCACCCACCGCAGTCTCAACACCGAAGAGAGAGCCATGTCCAACTTCACCGCCGCGGACGTCAAGAAGCTCCGCGACCTCACCGGCGCCGGCATGATGGACTGCAAGAAGGCGCTCACCGAGGCGGAGGGCGACTTCGACAAGGCCGTCGAGATCCTGCGCGTCAAGGGCGCCAAGGACGTCGGCAAGCGGGCCGGCCGGACCGCCGCCAACGGCCTCGTCGCGCACTCCGGCAAGGCGCTGCTGGAGCTCAACTGCGAGACCGACTTCGTGGCCAAGACCGACGCGTTCGTCGCCCTGGCCCAGCAGCTGGTCGAGCACGGCGAGCGCAGCGACGTCGGCACCGCCGAGGAACTGCTCGCCACCGAGCTGGACGGTAAGACCGTCGCCGACGTGATCCAGGAGCAGTCCGCCAAGATCGGCGAGAAGCTGGTGCTCAACCGCTTCGCCAAGCTCGACGGCACGGTCGCGGTCTACCTGCACCGCAAGAGCCAGGACCTGCCGCCTGCCGTCGGCGTGCTGGTGGAGTACAGCGGCAAGACCGACGAGGCCGGTGACGCCGACGCCCGGGGCACCGCCATGCAGATCGCCGCGATGCGGCCGAAGTACGTCACCCGTGACGAGGTGCCGGCCGAGGTCGTCGAGTCCGAGCGGCGCATCGCCGAGCAGACCGCCCGCGAGGAGAACAAGCCCGAGGCGGCCCTGCCGAAGATCGTCGAGGGCCGGGTGAACGCCTTCTTCAAGGACTACGTCCTGATCGAGCAGGCGTCGGTCTCCGACAACAAGAAGACCGTCAAGCAGGTGCTGGCCGAGGCCGGCATCGAGGTGACCCGCTTCGTCCGGTTCGAGGTCGGCCAGGCCTGAGCCGCCACCGTCCGCGACGCGGGTCGCGTCCGGGCGGGCACGCAACGTCGACGAGGAGGCCGCAGGTGTACGCGACAGGCACCGCGGCCTCCTCGTCACATAGGGTCGGCAACGGGCAGGTACGCGGTGACGCGGCGCGGTCGACGTGCACGCGGGAGGGGCGGGGCGGATGACACAGGTTGTGAACGACCGGAGCCTGGAGGCGGACGACCCGACGGCGCCGCCGCCCGGCCGCGCCCGCCGGGTGGTGCTGAAGCTCTCCGGTGAGGTCTTCGGTGGCGGGGCGATCGGCGTCGACCCCGACGTCGTGCAGGCCATCGCCCGGCAGATCGCCACCGTGGTACGTCGCGGTGTGCAGGTCTCCGTGGTGGTCGGCGGCGGCAACTTCTTCCGCGGCGCGGAGTTGCAGAAGCGCGGTATGGACCGGGCCCGTGCCGACTACATGGGCATGCTGGGCACCGTGATGAACTGCCTGGCGCTGCAGGACTTCCTGGAGAAGGAGGGCATCGAGACGCGCGTGCAGAGCGCGATCACGATGGCCCAGGTCGCCGAGCCGTACATTCCACTGCGGGCGATCCGGCACCTGGAGAAGGGGCGCGTGGTGATCTTCGGAGCCGGCGCCGGGATGCCGTACTTCTCCACCGACACGGTGGCCGCCCAGCGGGCGCTGGAGATCCGTGCCGACGTGGTGCTGATGAGCAAGAACGGCGTGGACGGCGTCTACACCGCCGACCCGCGGATCGACCCGGACGCCAGCAAGTTCGACTCGATCACCTTCTCCGAGGTGTTGCAACGCAACCTGCGGGTGGCCGATGCCGCGGCGTTCAGCCTGTGCATGGAGAACGGGTTGCCGATGCTGGTCTTCGGCGCCCAGGGCGAGGACACGATCATCCGGGCCGTCGGCGGCGACAAGATCGGTACGCTGATCACCGCCTGACGGTCCCGCTGGCCACCACCGCGGTCCTCGCGTACCAGAGCAGCAGCTTCAGCCCACGACGAACACAGAAGGAGGCGAGGAGACCGGTGATCGACGACACCCTCCTCGAGGCCGAGGAGAAGATGGAGCGTGCGGTCGAGCACGCCAAGGAGGAGTTCGGCGCCATCCGTACCGGTCGCGCCAACGCCGCCATGTTCTCCAAGGTCATCATCGACTACTACGGCACGCCCACGCCGCTGCCCCAGATGGCCTCCATCGGGGTGCCCGAGCCGCGCATGGTCATCATCAAGCCGTACGACAACTCGCAGATCAACGCCATGGAGAAGGCGATCCGCGATTCCGACCTCGGGGTGAACCCGAACAACGAGGGCAACCAGCTCCGCATCCTGCTGCCGCAGATGACCGAGGAACGCCGCCGCGAGATGATCAAGGTGGCTCGGCACAAGGGCGAGGAGGCCAAGGTGGCGGTCCGCAACGTCCGCCGCAAGGGCAAGGAAGAGCTGGACCGCCTGGTCAAGGACGGCGAGGTCGGCGAGGACGACGGCCGCCGCGCCGAGAAGGAGCTCGACGACCTGACCCAGCGTTACGTGGCCACCGTCGACGAGCTGCTCAAGCACAAGGAGTCGGAGCTGCTCGAAGTCTGACCCCGGCTGTCACGGCATCGGCGTACCACCGTCCTGCGGCGGTGTCGCGCCGATGCCGTCGCCGGCCGGTGGCCGGGCAGATGGCAGAACGAGCGCAGGACCGGCCAGCACCGGGTCGGGCGGGCCAGCACCGGTCGGGCGGGCCGGACCAGGTCAGGCACCGGGCTGCACCGGACCGGGCTGGCTCGCCGCGCTGACGTCCGCCGTGCCCGGCCAGCCGGTGCAGTAGGCTCGGCACGATTCCCGGCCACCGTGCGGTGAACGGCGGGGATCGGCCGGCCGTCGGGTCGGTCAACCGCAGTAGTCACGCGGATACCGGAGCAGTCACGCGGGTAGGGGATGGTTGTGGTCTTGCGTCATGTGGTGGCACTCGTACCCTCGTCCGGTGCGTGATGTCCCACCTCGACCCCTACGGCAGCGCCGAGCCTCGCGGCTGGGACCGGTCCGAACGTCCCCCGACCCTGCCCTGGCCGGAACGGGAGGTCGAACCGTGGTCCCCCCGGCAGTCCGGCCCCGACCTGTCCGCCGGGCCGCAGGCCCCACCCCGGCCGTCGGGACGCGGACACGACGAGCCGGACCCCGGGCCGTACGACGGCCGGTTCGGTGTCCGTCCGGTGGCCGGGCTGGTCCGGCCGCCCTCAGGTGACGACGACCCGACCGCGCAGCCGGCCCCGGTGCGGGAGGACGACGCTCCGACCGCCCAGCTGACACCGGTGCGGGACGACGGTCCGCCGACCTCACCGCTCACCCCGGTACCCGACGACGGCGGGGCGCGGTCGCCACTCCCGTCGACCGACGTCGACCTGGAGATGGCACCACCGACCGGCCGACGGTTCCGCGGGCGGCGGCGGGCCAGCGCCGACCGGCCGGCCACCCAGCTGTCGGCGACCGGTCGGGCCGGCCGTAACCTGCCGGCTGCCGTCGGCGTCGGCCTGGGCCTCGGCGCGCTGGTGCTGGTGCCGCTCTTCTTCTTCCTCCCCGGGTTCCTGGCCGTGCTGGCCGGTGCGATCGGGGTGGGCATCTGGGAGATGACCCGCGCGGTCCGGCGCAGTGGCGCCCACCCGCCGCTGGTGCCGCTGCTCGCCGGTGGCGTGCTGACCATCGGTCTGGCCTGGTTCGCCGGGCCGGACGCGCTCAGCCTGGGTCTGCTGGTCACCGTGCTGGGCACGATGGTCTGGCGGTTGGGTGACGGCCCGGCCGGCTTCCAGCGGGATCTCACCGCGGCCACCCTGATCGCGGTCTACGTGCCGTTCCTGGGTGGTTTCGCGGCGATGCTCGCGGCGGCCCCGGGCGACGGCCACCTGCGGGTGCTGGTCACCGTGGTCGGCGTGGTGCTCTCCGACACCGGTGGGTACGCCGCGGGGGTGTCCTTCGGCAAGCACCCGATGGCACCCCGGATCAGCCCGAAGAAGTCCTGGGAGGGATTCGCCGGTTCGGTCACCGCCGCAGCCCTCGGCAGCGCCCTGCTGATCTGGCTGCTCTTCGACGTGGCCCCCTGGTGGGGGGCGCTGTTCGGGGTGGCGATCTCCGGCACGGCGGTCCTGGGCGACCTCGCCGAGTCCATGATCAAACGGGATCTCGGCGTGAAGGACATGAGCAACCTGCTGCCGGGACACGGTGGTCTGATGGACCGGCTGGACTCGATCCTGTTCGCCGTACCCACCGCCTATCTGTTGTTGGCGGTCCTCGTACCGGTGGTGGGCTGAGGGATGAATCACGCCCCGTCGCCCGGGTGGTCCCCCTGGTGGGGGCCGAATCGGCACCTCCGGACGGGCAGGTTCGGCGAACGGCGTGACAGACTGGACCAGCCATGACGAGCCTGCCTGTTATCCCCGTTGACCCTGACGCCCCCGGTCGCCGCCCGGCGATGCCGCCCCGGCACCTCGCCGACCTGGATCTGCCGGGTCGGCAGGCGCTCGTCACCGAGTTGGGCGAGCCGGCCTTCCGGGCCAAGCAGGTGTCCCACCACTACTTCGGTCGGCTGGTTCGGGATCCGGCCGAGATGACCGATCTGCCGGCGGCCACCCGGGAGCGGCTGGCCGGAGCGCTGCTGCCCCGGTTGCTCACTCCGGTGCGCGAGCTGGCCTGCGACGACGGCGCCACCCGCAAGGCGCTGTGGCGGCTGCACGACGGTTCGCTCGTGGAGAGCGTGTTGATGGGCTACCCGGACCGGGTCACCGTCTGCATCTCCAGCCAGGCGGGTTGCGGCATGGCCTGCCCGTTCTGCGCCACCGGTCAGGCCGGGCTGACCCGTAACCTCTCCGCCGCCGAGATCGTCGACCAGGCGGTCTACCTCGCCGGGGTCGCCGCCTCGGGGGCGGTGGCCGGGTCGCCACCGCGCCTGTCCCACGTCGTGTTCATGGGCATGGGTGAGCCGCTGGCCAACTACTCCCGGGTCGTCACGGCGATCCGCCGGCTGGTCGCTCCGGCCCCGGAGGGACTGGGCCTGTCGCAGCGTCACATCACCGTCTCCACGGTCGGCCTGGTGCCGGCCATCCGCCGGCTGGCCAGCGAAGACCTCGCGGTGACCCTTGCGTTGTCGCTGCACGCGCCCGATGATGAGCTGCGCGACGAACTCGTGCCGGTCAACCAGCGCTGGAAGGTAGCCGAGGTGCTGGACGCAGCGTGGGACTACGCGGCGACGACGGGGCGCCGGGTGTCGATCGAGTACGCGATGATCAAGGACGTGAACGATCAGCCCTGGCGGGCCGACCTGCTCGGACGCCTGTTGGCCGGTAGGTCGACGCACGTCAACCTCATCCCGCTCAATCCGACGCCGGGCAGCCGTTGGGACGCCAGTGCCAAGCCGGTGGAGCGGGAGTTCGTCAGACGGTTGCGGGAGTCCGGCGTCTCCACCACGGTGCGTGACACCCGGGGACGCGAGATCGACGGTGCGTGCGGGCAGTTGGCTGCCGCGGTGGACAGTGACATCGAAGCGCCGCGCGGGCGCGACCGGGCGTAGCGGTACGAGACCAGGAGACATAGTGGCGAGTCAGGGTCAGCGTTTCCGGCGTAAGGCGCTCCGCCGGGGCTACAAGGTCGACGAGGTCGATGCCTTCCTGGACCGGGTGGAGGCGACCCTCGCCGGTCAGCCGGTCGGTGCTCCCGTGGCCTCCCAGGAGGTCCACGACGTGGTCTTCCGGGTCCGCTTCAACGGTTACGACGAGTGGCAGGTCGACCTGCACCTGGACCGGGTCGAGCGGCAGCTGGCCGAGCTGGAGGAGCGCGCCGTGCCGAGCGGTCGGGGTGCCGACCCGCGCGGCGCGGACCGGCTCGCCCCTCCCATGCGCGACGAACACCGCGGTCTGCCACCGGCACCACAGGCGATGCCGCCCCGGGCCATGCCGGCGCAGCCCGGCCCGCCGGACCGCTACGGCAACCGCTACGACGAGCCGACGGGCGCCTTCGCCGGCGGGTACGACGCACCGCGTGGCGGGTACGACGCACCGCGTGGGCAGTTGGGGCCGGGCCCCGGCGGGCCGATGGGTCCCGGTCCGGGCGGGCCGATGGGTCCCGGTCCGGGCGGGCCGATGGGGCACGGTGGCCCACCGCCGCGTGGCCTGCCGGCGGGCCCGGGTAGCGGCTACGGCCCTCCGGACGAGCAGCGCTTCGACGGGTTCGAGGCGGGCCGGCACGGTCGTACCGACATGACCGCCGAGATCCGGATGCCCGAGCGCGACCGGATGCTGGAGCGTGACCGGATGCCCGAGCGGGACCCGCGGGACCGGATGCCGGACCGCGACCGGATGCCCGAGCGGGACCGGATGCCCGAGCGCGACCCGCGGGACCTGCGTGGTCGTGGCCCGGCCGGTCCGCCGCCCATGCCACAGCAGCCGATGGGCCAGCCGATCGGTGGTCCGCCGCCGATGGGCCCGCCGGTGGGTGGTCCGCCGATGGTGGGTCCGCCGATGGCCGGTCCGCCCGGGAGCGAGCTGTACCGGGTCGACCAGATCCGGCGCAGCTTCCAGGTGCGCCGCTTCGGCAGCGGGTACGACCCCGACCAGGTGGACCGGTTCTTCGAGAGCCTGCTCGGTGGGATGCAGGGCCGCAACCAGATGCCGGTGAACCCGAAGGAACTGGACACGCTGCGGTTCGGGCTGGTGCCCGGCGGCTACTTCGAGGCCGAGGTCGACGCCGCGCTCAAGGACGTCCAGGACATCCTCTTCGGTCGTTGATCCCCCGGACATGACGAGGGCCCGCCCCGACCGGGGCGGGCCCTCGCGCGTCTGGGGGGCGGTGCGTCAGGAGCGCAGCCCGCTGCGGCGCAGCACGGCGTCGCCGACGACGATCGCCAGCAACGCCACGGCCAGGCCGACCAGCCAGATGTCCTCGACCTTGCCCTCGTGGTTGCCGCACAGCATCGCCAACAGCGCCAACGCGGAGAGCACCGCGCCGATCCGCCCGGCCTTGCGGTGCCCGGGCCTGTGCTGATCTGGCGCGGTTACCGGCTCGCTTCCTGCCACTGTCGGTCCTTCCCTCGCGATCGGATCTCCGGTTAGTCTGGCACGCCCTGCCCCGGGCCCGGTGCGGGGTCCGCCCTGCTGGGGCGCGACGGACCGGGGAGCGCATGGAGTGCGGTGCGGCTCGCGTAGGGCGCGGTGCGGCTCGCTTGGGGTGCGGTGCGGCTCGCGTGGAGTGTGGAGTGCGGTGCGGCTGTCGACCGACAGCACCCGCGCCGGCCAGGATCGGCGGCCGGGGCGGCAGCCCCGGCAGGAGCCGGGAGGACCCGCCGGGAAGCCGTCCGGGGACCCGGGCCGTAGGACCCGTTTCCGGCGGGGCGGATCGGCTCTACCGGCGTCGCGGACCGTCGACCACACTGCCTCCGGTAGCGTTCGGACGTACACCTTGATTGTCTGTTTGAGGGGGACTGCGGTGCGAGTGACCGGTACGGGGCATGCCAGCATGCGGATCGACACGGCTGCGGGCAGCATCCTGTGCGACCCGTGGGTCAATCCGGCCTACTTCGCCTCCTGGTTCCCGTTCCCGGACAACTCCCTGCTCGACTGGGAGGCCCTGGGCCGGGTCGACTACCTGTACGTGTCGCACCTGCACCGGGACCACTTCGACGCCAAGCACCTGCGCGACTTCGTCTCGAAGGACGCCACCGTCCTGCTGCCCGAGTTCCCCACCTCCGAGATGGAGGACGAGCTGCGGGCGCTGGGCTTCACGAAGTTCCTTCGGGCGCCCAACGAGCAGGTGGTGGAGCTGGACGGCGGCCTGAAGATCATGATCCAGGCGCTGACCAGCCCGACCGACGGCCCGATCGGCGACTCGTCGCTCTGGGTGGAGTACGACGGGGTCCGGCTGCTCAACCAGAACGACGCCCGCCCCACCGACCTGACCGTCTTCGCCGAGCTGGGCCACGTGCACGCGCACCTGCTCCAGTTCTCCGGCGCGATCTGGTACCCGATGGTCTACGAGCTGCCACAGTCGGCCAAGACCGCGTTCGGCAAGCAGAAGCGGGAGCGGCAGTTCGACCGGACCTGGCGCTACATCGACGACCTGAAGGCCGACCACGTCTTTCCGATCGCCGGCCCGCCGTGCTTCCTCGACGACGCGCTGTGGCAGTTCAACGACATCCACGGCGACGAGGGCAACATCTTCCCCGACCAGTCGGTGTTCCTGTCCGAGTACGCGAAGGTCGGCGGCACCAACGGCATCGTGCTGCTGCCGGGCAGCGTCGCCGAGGTGACCACCTCCGGCGCGACCACCACCCACCCGCAGCCGGTCGAGGAGTTCTTCGCGAACAAGACGGCGCACCTGGAGGAGATGCGGGAGCGTAAGCGCGGGGTGATCGAGGCGGAGAAGGCGTCCTGGCGGCACCCCGAGATCGACGTGCTGGCCGGCATGAAGAGCCGGATCGAGCCGTTGCTCGACGAGTCGATCTACCTGGCCAAGGGGGTCGGGGGGCCGGTCCGCTTCGACCTGGTGGGCTACGACGGCCAGAGCGTCGAGTCGATCGTGGTGGACTTCCCGGGCAAGCAGGTCCGGCCGTACGCCGACGAGAAGGTCCGGTACCGGTTCCGTACCGAGCGGGCGCTGATCGAGCACCTGTTGCACATCGACGAGGTCGACTGGGTCAACTCGCTCTTCCTGTCCTGCCGCTTCTCGGCGGCCCGGATCGGCCAGTACAACGAGTTCGTGTACGCCTTCTTCAAGTGCCTGTCCACCGAGCGCCTGCAGTACGCCGAAGGCTGGTACGACGAGCACGAGCGGGCCGTCGACGCCGAGGACGTCACCCTGGGCGACTGGGTGGTGCAGCGCCGCTGCCCGCACCTCAAGGCGGACCTGACCCGGTTCGGCATCGTCGACGGCGACCAGCTCACCTGCCAACTGCACGGCTGGAAGTTCGACCTACCCTCCGGCCGCTGCCTGACCAGCGTGGGTCACAAGATCCGCGCCGCCCGCACCGAGACCCCCACCCCCTGACCGTTCCCCCCACCCCCTGACCCGTTCCACCCCGCCCGACCCCTGTTTCCGGCGATCATGGAGTTGTGCTGGGCCGCAAAGGCCCTGAACCGGTGCACTCCGGGCACCACCACTCCATGATCGCCGTGGGCGTGGGCGTGGGCGTGGGCGTGGGCGTGGGGGTGGGGGTGGGGG
>NZ_JBTMMT010000074.1:0-31674 GCF_055517075.1 Micromonospora sp. DSM 43699 | reverse complement strand
CGGCAGCGGGTGCAGCCGCCCGGCGAAGGTCACCGGGGGTAGCGGGAAGACGGTCAGCACGACCAGCCCCACGACCAGCCCACCGAGCACGTTGGCCCAGCTCAGCGTCCCCCAGAGCAGCACCCAGCGCCACGAACACCAGCACCGAACAACACAGCAACTTGATCATCCGGTAACTGTGCCACGGACGTAGGGTGCACAGGTGCGCCTGGCGACCTTCAACCTGCTGCACGGCCGCTCCCTGACCGACGGGCTCGTCGACCCCGACCGGCTCACCGCCGCCGTCCACGCCCTCGACGCCGACGTCCTCGCCCTCCAGGAAGTCGACCGCGACCAGTCCCGCAGCGGCCACCACGACCTCACCAGCATCGCCGCACACGCCCTCGGTGCCCCCGAACACCGCTTCGCCGCCGCCGTCGTCGGCACCCCAGGCGAACAGTTCCGGCCCCTGCGCCACGACGACGACGGCCACGGCGAACCCTGCTACGGCATCGGCCTGATCAGCCGCCACCCCGTGCGCACCTGGCAGGTCACCCGGCTGGCCCCCGCACCCGTACGATCCCCGATCTACGCACCGGGCCCCGGCGGTGGACTGCTGCTGCTGCGCGACGAACCCCGTGTCGTCCTCGCCGCCGTCCTCGACACCCCGCACGGCCCCCTCACCGTCGCCGCCACCCACCTGTCCTTCGTCCCCGGCTGGAACGCATACCAACTGCGCCGCGTCGTGCGCGCCCTGCGTGCCCTGCCCGGTCCCCGCATCCTCCTCGGCGACCTCAACCTGCCCGCCGGCCCCGCCCGCCTGCTCACC
The DNA here is from genome assembly GCF_055517075.1 of Micromonospora sp. DSM 43699. Lineage (NCBI taxonomy): Bacteria > Bacillati > Actinomycetota > Actinomycetes > Micromonosporales > Micromonosporaceae > Micromonospora > Micromonospora sp. DSM 43699. The sequence continues at coordinate 30,866 of NZ_JBTMMT010000074.1, read as the reverse complement.
GGTTGGCGACCCCTCGCCCGCTGCCCCACCTACCCCGCCATCGCACCCCGGGTGCAGCTCGACCACATCCTCGCCGACCCCCGGGGGCTGCACCGGCTGCCCCCGGTCACCGCCGTCGACACCCCCCGCTCGACGATCTCCGACCACCGGCCGCTGCTCGTCGACCTCGGCTGACTGCCGCCGCCCGGCAGTTCGCTGCGGCGCCCGCGTCACGGAAACGCCCATCGCCACCGACCTGTCCGTGGTGGGCACGCGACGGACACGGGCACGGTACCCCTGACGAACGTCGCCCTGGAGGCCCCCGACCCCGATCTCGCTCACCTGCGGCAGAAGCGGGCGTCAGGTCGACGCGCGGGGGAGTTTGGCGGCCACGGCGTCGAGGACCCATTCCAGGCCGGCCGCGAAGGACGTCTCGGCATCGACGTCCATGGCGTCGTGCACGGCCCTGCTCAGTGCCGGGAAGCGGCCGGTGGCCAACATTCCGGTCAGGTGCGGGCCCCAAGCGCGCTGCCAGTCGCGCTTGGACAGACCGGTGGCGCGTTCGGCCCGCAGGTCCGCGACCTCGCGTCTGATCGCGCCGGTGACGTAGGCGCTGACCGTCGCGACGGCGCGCATCACGGTGTCGATGTCGGCGAGGCCGTCGAGGGCGGCCAGCTTGGCCTCGGTCACGGCGAGGCCGTTCGGGCCGAGGGTCGGGCGGCCGCCGAGCAGGTCGGCCAACCATTCGTGCCGCAGAGCCGCCTGCCTGGTGCGGTCGGCGTGCATACGCAGTGCCTCCCGCCAGTCGCCCGGCTGCTGCTCGGGAAGGATCTCGGCGTGGACCTCGTCCACCATCAGGTCGAGCAGGTCGTCCTTGGTGGAGATGAATCCGTACAGCCGCATCGGGCCGGCGTCCAGCCGGGCGGCGACCTTGCGCACCGACACCGCCGCCAGCCCGCCCTCGTCGGCCAGGGCGATGGCGGCGGCGACGATCCGCTGCCGGTCGAGCGGCGTCGGAGACCTGGGCGGCTCCGGTCGGTCCCACACGGTCATGGTCACTCCCTGCTGTTGCACAGCATTGTAGGAGCTCGATACAGTGTATTCCTATGAGACATCGTATTGCGGTGGTCGGGGGCGGCCCGGCCGGCCTCACCTTCGCCCGGGTCCTGCACCGCCACGGCTACCCGGTCGCGGTGCTCGAACGCGATCCCGGACCCGACGCCCGCCCTCCGGGCGGGAGCCTCGACCTGCACGAGGAGCTGGGCCAGCTGGCGCTGGACAAGGCGGGGCTGCTGACCGATTTCCAGGCGCTGTCCCGTCCCGAGGGTCAGGCCATGCGCATCCTGGACCCGACCGGGACCGTCCTTCGGGACTGGCGACCACGACCGGACGAACGGGCCAATCCCGAGATCGACCGTGGGCAACTGCGTGACCTGCTGCTCGGCGGTCTCGACGTCCGGTGGGGACGGAAGGTGACCCAGGTGATGCCGAGCACCGGGCAGGGGCCAGTGGTGCATTTCGCAGACGGACAGCAGGAGACGTTCGATCTGGTGGTGGGCGCGGACGGAGCCTGGTCCCGGGTCCGCCCGGCGGTGTCGTCGGTGACGCCGCACTACACCGGCGTCACCTCGGTCGAGACCTCCCTGGACGACGTCGACACCCGCCACCCCGACCTCGCCCGGTTGATCGGCGACGGTGCACTCGCCGTGTACGGCGTGAACCGGTCCCTGGTCGCCCAACGCAACAGCGGCGGTCACGTCAAGGTGTACGCCACCTTCCGCGCCCCGTCGGACTGGCACACGGAGCTGGACCTGGCCGACGTCGAGGCCACGCGGTCGGGTCTGCTGGCGCTGTTCGACGGCTGGGCCGCTTCCGTGCTCGACCTGCTCGGCCACGGCACCGCTTTCGTCCACCGCCCCTGCTACGTCCTGCCCGTGTCCCACACGTGGGCCCACGTCGCCGGGGTGACGCTGCTGGGTGATGCCGCCCATCTGATGCCACCGTTGGGGGCCGGCGCGAACCTCGCGATGCTGGACGGCGCCGAGCTCGCGGAGTCCGTCGCCGTCGGCCCGGAGGATCTGGACGAGGCCGTCCGGGCCTTCGAGGAACGGATGTGGGCGCGGGCCAACAGGTGGGCGGCGATGACGACGGCTGGTCTGGAACGCCTCGTGAGCCCGGACCCCGCCGAAGCGGTCGCCCTCTTCGACCAGGTCCAACCGTCCTGACCGCCGGGCAACGAGAAGCCGCACGCTGACCTCGTTCGGGGGACTCGGGAAACCGGTCGGGGGCGGGAGTACGTCCCACCCCCGGCCGGCTCGCTAAATCCCTAACGCCCTATTAGCGGCTTCTCGGTAGCCGCTGCGAGGAAGGTCTGACCCATGCCCCGACACTTGACCACGCTGCTGGCGCCGCCGCTGCTGGCCCTCAGCGCGTGCACCGCCGCCACAGCCGCGCCAACGACACCCCCTCAGCTCCCACCCGCGAGCACCACACCCAACCCCGGGCAGTCCGAATGGCCACGCCAACAGGAACTGGGGGACGCCGCAACGACCGTGGACGAAACGGCCCCGTCGCGCTGGCCCGACGCCTACGCCGGAGTGGCCCTCGACATGCCCGCCCAGCTCCTGCTGGTACAGCGCATCCCCACCCCCGGATTCGACGCCGCCGTCCGAGCGGTGGCGCCCACCGTGACAGTGCAGTTCACCGACGCCAGGTACTCCAAGCGGACCCTCGACGCGTGGGTCGAGCAGATCAGCGACGACTTCACCTACTGGCAGGGGCGAGGCATTCAGCTGCACAGCGTCGGCGCGGAGCCCGGCCAGTACGTGGCGGTCGGCATCAACAACCCGAAGCGCGACGCAGGCAAGATCAGCGCCCGCTACCCGCGCATGGACCTGCGGGTGGTGCAGGGCAGCCCCGCGGTACTCGCTACCGCAGGCTGACAATCCGGTCTTCTCGCCGGGGCTCACCGAGCGGATCGCCGGTTTGATCCTCCGCCACACGACCTGACTTCACGCCGCCCGCACCCGCGCATGCCCCTTGGCTGCGGAGCGGCCTCGTGGCCCCACGCGCGCCCGCCATCAGCCCTCGCTCGTCGTCGGCCTCCACCCTCGACCACACCCGCCCGTATTATCGAATAACTATTACCAGTAATTCGCTAAACCAGTAGTGCATATGGGGCAGATCGACCAGACACCATAATGTCTGTTCTGTTATTTTCCTACATCCATGTAGGAATTACCCGTCTGTTGCCTGCTGTTCCAGATAGCGCAACGCGGCACGCAGCGACTGGGGAGAGTCCCTGAAGTGGCCAAGCGCGGCATTGCAGCCCACGCAGAGCAGTCCTCGCACCCGCTTGGTCTCGTGGCAGTGGTCCACCACGAGACGCGCGGCATCAGCCGTGGGCGTTCCGTCCAACCGGGGGCGACCGACGGGGTGGGAGGGAATGTCGCGCTCGTGAGTGCCGCAAATGGCACAGCGGTGGTCTTGGGCGGCGCGTCGCGCGTCGTACTCCTGCTCTGTGATGCCGTACTTCGTGCGGAGGTTCATCGCCCGCACCGCCGCCGGTCCAAGCCTCTGGCGAGTGGCGCGGTTCATGTCGCGGCCTCGCTGCAGGCAAGTCGAGCAGCAGATGGTGGGGCATCCTGATGTTCCGATGAAGGCGTTGACACTCCGCGACTTCCGGCACCGCTTGCACACTCTGCTTTCTGACACGTGCGCAATGTAGTCGCCGGTAGTGACAAATCCTCCTGTTCAGGAAGGCCTGGGCCCTGCCGGGCCTCGTCGAGTAACGCGCCACGCATGGTGCGGTGAGGATTATTCCTAGCCTGCGTTGAGGCCTCGTGACCCGCTGGTGCCTCCAGGCTTGGGACCGGTGCTCGGTAGCTGGTCGACGATGCCTGTGGGTGCGTGGTCGAGCAGTTCCCGCAGATCCCCGGTCGACACTTCCAGGACACCGGCGCAGGCCAGGGCGTGCAGCCAACCCATCGCCCCGGCGACCTCGCCGGACCGGGCCGGGACACCGAGGGCAGCGGCCAGCTGCGGATACGTCCACGCTGGCCCGGTGAGGGTGAACGTCCGGCCCCGGGTGTCGGCCCGCAGCAGGGCGGCGACGGCGGCCTCGGCCAGGTCCGCCCGGGCGGCGGTGTTCAGACCCCGGCCGTCGGTGGCGTGCACCAGCACGTCGACCCCGACCGCCGCGTCGACCAACGGCTCGGTGTAGAACGGGTTGCGCAGCACCGTGTGGGCCAGCCCTGCCGCCACGAGCGCCTCTTCGGTGGCCCGGTGGGCGTCGAAGAGACCCTCGACCGGGTGGAAGCTGGTGTAGACCACGTCGGTGACCCCGGCGCGCAGCGCCGCCGCCACGACGGCACGATGCTGTGCGGTACGGCGGGCGGGGTCGAGTTCGGGGGACGAGACGAAGATCAGCCCGGTGACCCCGGCGAAGGCGCTGACCAACGTGTCGGGAGCGTCGTAGTCGCCGGGGCGTACGGCGACTCCCAGGTCCCGGGCGCGGCCGGGCTCGCGGGCGACGGCCACGATCCGGTCGGGCCGTACCCGGTCACGCAGGTGTGCGACGGCTAGGCGGCCGAGGGCGCCGGTGGCCGCGGTGACGGCGAACAGTTCGTGGGGCATGGGCACACCCTGGCCGGCGATCCGGTCGCGGACAACCGGGTTTCGCCGACCGTCGCCCGACGCGGGGCGGTGCCCGGCGGCCGGCGGTGCCACGATGGTGCGATGAGCGACGAGCCGATCGACCTGACGACCGCGCTGGCCTCCTTCGACCAGCTGTGGAGCCCACACATCGTCACCCGGGTCAACGACTACGACGTCCGGGTGGCGAAGGTGGCCGGCGAGCACGTGTGGCACACCCACGACCACACCGACGAGTTCTTCCTGGTCCTCGATGGTGAGCTGCGCATCGCCCTGCGCGACGACGCCGGCGAGCGCACGGTGGTGCTGCCCCGGGGCGCGGTGTACGTGGTGCCGCGCGGGGTGGCGCACCGACCGTCCGCCCCCGCCGGGGCGTCGATCCTGCTGTTCGAGCCGTCGGGGACGTCCAGCGTGGGGGACCGGCACGACGAGGTACCCGCCCACGTGGACGCCACCACCGGCCACCCCCTCTGAGCCTCACCCGTCGGGTTGACGAGCGGGCCGCAACGCGGTAAATACTGAAGTACGAGTTGAGCCCACCCGACTCAACTCAAGGACCTTCGGCCCGAGGAAACCGAGGAGGCACGACCATGCTGATGCGTACCGACCCGTTCCGGGAGATCGACCGGCTCGCCGAGCAGCTGCTGGGCACCACCAGCCGACCCGCCGTGATGCACCTGGACGCCTGGCGCGACGGCGACCACTTCCACGCCGCGTTCGACCTGCCCGGCGTGGACCCCGACAGCATCGACTGCACGGTGGAACGCAACGTGCTGACCGTCCGCGCGCAGCGCCGCCGTCCCACCACCGAATCCGTCGAACTGGTCGCCGCCGAGCGGCCGATGGGCACCTTCTCCCGGCAGCTCTTCCTCGGCGACACCCTCGACACCGACCGCCTGGAGGCGGCGTACGAGCACGGTGTGCTGACCTTGCGCATCCCGATCGCGGAGCGCGCCAAGCCACGCCGGGTGCCCGTCACCGCCGGCGATGGGCGCCGGCAGCTCACCGCCTGACCTGCGCACCAACACGGTGGGGGCCGCACCGGCCCCCACCGGGCGGACGACTTCGGGTGATCCGGTCGGGCGCGCCTCACCACGATTCCCCACCGAGGCTGAGAGCCTTTTTCACATGCCGCGCCCCGACGTCCCCGTGCTGCCCCACACCTCGACCCGCCCGGCCCTGTCCGGCACACCTGTCGACTTCACCGAGGCGTGGCTGCGCAACCGGAGGCTGTCGGCGCACACCCGCGACGCCTACCGGCGCGACATCGCCGGCTGGCTCACCTGGTGCGCCGCCGGTGACCTGGATCCGCTGCGGGCCAACTTCCTCGACGTCAACGCCTACGCCCGGCAGTTGGAGGCCACCCCGGCGGCACGCAGCGGTCGGCCACTGACCCCCGCCACCGTGGCCCGGAAACTGTCCGCCCTGTCCAGCTGGTACGAGTTCCTGGTCAAGCTGCGTGCGGTGGACGCCAACCCGGTCTCCGGCGCCGACCGCCCACGCGTCGACCGAGACCACTCGGCCACCGTCGGGCTCAGCCCGCAGGAGGTCGACGCACTGCTGGCCGCCGCCGACGCCGACACTGGCCCGACGGCCGCCCGCAACCGGGCCGCCGTCGCCCTGCTGGCCGACCTCGGGCTGCGCGTCGGTGAGCTGGTCTCGCTCGACCTCGCCGACCTCGGGGCCGAACGGGGGCACCGCAGCGTCCGCTTCGTCGGCAAGGGCGGCAAGCCACGCCGCCGGGCACTCACCCCGGGTACCGCGTACGCCGTGGACGCCTACCTGGCCGACCGGGCCGCTGCGGCGGGGGTGAGTGTGGACGCGTTGACCGGACCGCTGCTGGCCACCACCACCGGTGGCCGCCTCGACCGGCACTCGGTGTTCCGGTTGGTGCGCCGGCTGGCCGCCACCGCCGGCATCGCGGCGGCGGCGAAGCTGTCCCCGCACTCGCTGCGGCACGCCTTCGCCACCACCGCCCGCGAGGAGGGGGTGCCGCTGGAGGACGTCCAGGACGCGATGGGTCACGCCGATCCGCGGACCACCCGCCGCTACGACCGGGACCGGCACAACCTCGACCGGGACCCGGCATACGTCATCTGGGCGGCCCGGGCGCGACGGCGGGGCTGAGAGAAGGACCCGTCGACCCCGGTGAGCGCCCGCCGCGGGGGAGCCCGGCCCTCGTCCGGCCACATCGGGCGGGTGTCTCAGCCGAGCAGGTCCAGGTGGTGGTGGGCGTCGGCGGAGACGTCCTCGTGCCGCAGCCACCGTCGGGCCCACAACCGGGCGGCCACCTCGGCCTGCTGGTCACCCCACGCGGCCTGCTCGACCAGCAGCGCCGTGGTCAACGCGTACGCCATCCGCAGCGCCACCGCCCGCGCGCCGGCCCGTACCGGCACCGCGCTCGGGTCGGCGGTCACCTCGGCGAGGGTGACCTGCAGCTCCCGCACCACCTCGGCGAGGGTGTCGGCCAGGGCCGGCGCCAACGGCCTGGCCAGGTCCACCGCCCCGGCCAGCCGACGCAGCAGCGGGGTGCCGGCGTCCTCCCGGGTGACCGCGCGCAGCACGTCCACCGCCAACACGTTGGTGGTGCCCTCCCAGATCGGCAGCACCTGCGCGTCGCGCAGCAACCTCGGCACCCCGGTGTCCTCGACGTAACCGGCCCCGCCGAACGCCTCCACGTACTCCGCGGCCGAGGCCACCGCCCACCGGCCGGTGGCCAGCTTCGCCAACGGCGCCACCACCCGCAGCTCCGCGGCGGCCTGCGGGTCGGCGCCCACCTCCGCCCGCCCGAGCAACGCGAACGCGTGACCGGCCAGGACGAACGCGCCCGCCGCGTCGACCGCCAAGGCCCCCAGGGTGGCCCGGTGCAGCGGATCGTCGGCCAGCGGCCCGCCCGCGACGTGCCGGCTGCCCGCGTAGGCCCGGGCGTAGGCCAGGCCACGGCGCATTCCCGACGCGGCGGCCGAGGCGTTGTGCACCCGGGTCACCACCACCAGGGTCATCGCCCGCGCCAGCCCCGGCACCGCCGGGTCACCCAACGGCGACGCGTACGCGTCGCGCAGCCCGATCTCGGCGGTCGGCAGCGCCCGGGTGCCCAGCTTGTCCTTGAGCCGGTGCACCGTGATCCCGGGGGCGGGAGAGCCCGGCGCGGCGTCCGCCCCGGCCAGCGGTGAGTCGGTGGCGTACCGGGGCACCAGGAACGGGGCGAGGACCCGGCTGCCCCGGCCGGCGCCCTCGGGCCGGGCCAACGCCACCGCCACCGCCGCGTCGGCGGCCGAGCAGAACCACTTCTCCCCGGTCAACCGCCACGACCCGTCGGCGGCGGGCCGCCCGACCGTGGTGGTGCGGGACAGGTCCGAGCCGCCCTGCGACTCGGTCATCCACTGCCCGCTGACGACCGCCGTGTCCGGGTCGGTGGAGATCAGCCGGGGCAGCCACGCGTCGCGTACTCCCGCGTCGACCCCGGGGCTGCTGAGCAGCGCGGCCGCGCCGTCGGCCATCGCCACCGGGCAGGAGAAGGTCGCCGACTCCGGCCCGTACAGGTGCAGCAGGGCGTGCTGGACGACGCGGGCGGCGGCCCCCCACGTGCCGCGCGCCGACTCCAGGTAGGGCAGCGCGACCACGGCGTGCCGGGCGGCGGCGGCCCGTTGCGCCTGCCACCCGGCGCTGGTGTCGACCCGGTCGACGCGGGCACCCCACGGGTCGTAGCGGACCAGCGTCGGCGGGTGGGCCTCGGCGTCGGCGTGCGCGGCGCGCAGCGGCCCGACGACGTCGGCGGCCAGGTCGGCCAGCCGCCCCTGCGCGGCGGCGTGCCCGGCCGGCCCGAGGTGCCGGGTGAGCCAGGACCGTAGCAGCGGATCACCGGTGTACGGGTCCTCGACGGCCGGTACCGGCTGCACGAAACGGCTCATCCGTCGCTCCTTCGCCAGGGGTGTCCGCCGACGGTAGACGATCGGCGCGGCGGCGCGACAGGGGTCGAAGCGCCTGCGCGGCACCTCCCCGGCCGCATACCGTCGCAGGTGATGGGTGTGGACCAGGTGTGGACCAGACCGGCGCGGCGGCACCGCCCGGTGCGCACCGGGCTGTTCCTGGGTGGTCTCGCCGTCGGCCTGTGTCTGGTCGGGGTGGCCGGGTTGGGCCTGTGGAACATGCAGGTCGTCATGGGTGCCACCGGCCCGGTGCGGGACACCGCCGACGGGTTCTTCCGGGAGCTGTCCGGCGGACAGGTCGACCCGGCCTACCGGCGGCTGTGCGCGCAGACCCGCAGCCGGTGGAGCGAGGTGGGTTTCGCCGGTTGGGTCCGCACCCCGCCGGTGGTCACCGGCTACGAGATCCTCGACGTGTCGGTGCGCACCAGGGCGGGCCGGCCCGCCGGTGAGGTGACCGTCCGGGTCACCCGCGACGGCGGGGCCGACGAACAGCGCCGGCTGCCGGTGGTCAAGGAGGACGGGAAGTGGCGGGTCTGCGGCGACCCGTACTGACCGCCGGCCCGTCGCGGGGCGAGGGTCCTCCCTCAGGTACGCGGGCCGAGGTCCCCCGAGCGGTAGTGCCGCCGGCACAGCACCTGGTAGCGCACCTCGGCGGTGTCCACGGTGTCGCCGATGACGACCTGGGCGCCCTCGCGGACCACCCGCCCGTCGACGACCCGGGCGTTGAGCAGCCCTTCCCGGCCGCACCAGCACAGCACCTCCACCTGGATGCGGGCCACCTCGTCGGCCAGTTCGAACAGCCGCCGGGCGGCCGGGAACAGGCAGGACCGGAAGTCGGTGGCCAGGCCGAAGGCGTACACGTCGACGTCGTAGCCGTCGACCAGCTCGGCCATCTGTTCGACGTGCGCCACGTCGTAGAACGACGCCTCGTCGCAGATCAGGTAGTCGATGCGCACCCCCTCGGCCCAGGTGTCGCGGACCAGGGTGCGCAGGTCCAACCCGTCGGTCACCTCGACGGCCGAGTGGGCCAGCCCGATGCGGGTGGTCACCTGCGGCCCCAACGACCTGTCGATGCGGGTGGTGACCAGTCCCCGGCGGCCCTGCCGGGCATGGTTGTAGTTCATCTGCAACGCCATGGTGGACTTCCCGCAGTCCATCGGCCCCCAGAAGAACTTCAACGCGGCGGCGTGCAACGGTCGACCGTCGACGCCCCGGGCGGCGGCGCAGCCGGTGCGCCCGTCGTCCGGGCCCGGGAGCGGGCGGGCCAGGCAGGAGGGGATGGCGTCGTCGGTCACGTCGGGGCAGCCTAGCCCATCGACACACGCCGTTGGGATTGCTGGGTTGCCCGCCGGTCAGAGCACCCGGGGCGGGGTGTTCCCGGCGGCGAGGATGGCCTTACGCATCGGCACGGCGGCCAGCAGCGCGAACCCGACCACGAAGAAGATCAGCAGCGACACCAGACCCACCCGGTAGGAGGAGGTGAGCTGGAACACCAACCCGAAGGCCAGCGGGCCGAGCCAACTGGTGCCCTTGTCGCTGATCTCGTAGAAGCCGTAGTACTCGCCTTCCCGGCCGGCGGGGATGAGCTGGCTGAACAACGACCGGCTCAACGCCTGGCTGCCACCGAGGACCAGACCGATCGCCGCACCGAGGACCATGAACGGCACCGGTGCCTCGGCGGGTAACCGGAACGCGCCGAGGATCACCCCGGTCCACAGCACCAGCGACAGCAGCACCGTCTTCCACGCGCCGATGCGCCGGGCCAACGCCCCCAACCCCAACGCGCCACCGAAGGCGAGGAACTGCACCAGCAGGATCGTCACGATCAGGGTGCTCTGCCCCAACCGCAGCTCCTCGGTGCCGTACTGGCTGGCCAGGGTGATCACCGTCTGGATGCCGTCGTTGTAGACCAGGAACGCCAGCAGGAAGAACAACGTCAACGGATACGCCTTGATCTCCCGCAGGGTCCGGCCCAACTGCCGGAACCCGTCGGTGACCACGTTACGACCGCCGCCGCGCAACGCCTCGGCGGTGGGATGCTCCCGCAACCACCGCAACGGCACCAGGGTGAACACCGCCCACCACACCCCGGCCGACACGATCGACCAGCGGGCCAGGTCCAGGGTGCGCTGCGGGTTGTCGTCCTCGCTGAGCAGCGTGACCGCCACCAGGTTCAACGCCAGCAGCAGCCCACCACCGAGGTAGCCGATGGCCCAGCCGCGGCTGGACACGGCGTCGCGTTCGTCGGGACCGGCCAGCTGCGGCAGGAACGAGTTGTACACCACCACCGCCGCCCCGAAGGCGATGTTGGCGACCAGGAACAACGCCCCGCCGAGCAGGTACCGCTCCCCGGTCACCAATGCCATCGCGATGGTCGCCCCCGCCCCGGTGAACGCCGCCCCGGCCAGCAACCGCTTCTTGTGCACCGTCCGGTCGGCGACCGCCCCCACCACCGGCAGCACGAACACCGTCAGGAACACCGACAACGAGATCAGGTACGGGTAGTACGACCCGGCGGCGACCCGGATGCCCAGCGGGTGCACGTACCCGTCGCAGCTGTCCGCGCCGAGTTCACAGCCGGCCGCCAACTCGGTGACGGTGGTGAGGAACGGGCCGAGGAACACCGTGATGACGGTGGTCTGGAAGGCCGAGTTGGCCCAGTCGTACAGGTACCAGCCCCGCCGTTCCCGGCGGGTGCTCGCCGGGGCGTCGGCGACGGTGGGGGTGGTGACCGGCTCGGCCATCGCGGTCCTCGGTGTTCAGGCGGCCCAGTGGCCGCGGCTGCGGTAGACGTCGCGCAGCACGTCGACGTGATCGGTCATGATGCCATCCACACCACGATCCAGTAAGTCGTGCATCTGGGCAGGTTCGTCGATCGTCCAGACGTGCACCTGCAACCCCGACCGGTGGCAGTAGGCCAGGAACCGGTGGTCGACCACCGGCACCCGCCCGTAGCGGGGCGGCACCTGCGCGGCCACCACCGACGGTGGCAACCGCACCGGTCGGCCGTGCCGCGACGCCCACCACAGCCGGGCCACCCCGCGCATGCCCAGCCCGGTGGCCACCCGGCCGCCGGTGGCCGCCCGCAGCCGGGTCAGCCGGGCGTCGCTGAACGACGCCAGGAGCACCCGGTCAGCCGCGCCGGCCCGGGTCACCGACTCGACCGCCGGGGTGACCGCCCCGTCGGCCTTCACGTCGATGTTGAACCGGACCTGCGGCCAACCGGCCAGCACCTCGTCGAGCCGGGGCACCACCGCGGCGCCGCCGACCCGCACCGATGCCAGGTCGGCCCAGCGCAGGTCGGCGATGCGCCCCCGCTCACCGGTGACCCTGTGCAGGGTGGCGTCGTGGAAGACCACACACACCCCGTCGGCGGTGCCGTGCACGTCGGTCTCCACGTACCGGTAACCCAGGTCGACGGCCCGGGTGAACGCGGCGACGGTGTTCTCGTCGCCGTCGGCGGCGCCACCGCGGTGGGCGAAGGCCAGCGGGGCGGGGGCGTCCAGGTAACCGGAACCGGTCGGCACGCAGCGCAGTATGCCCGCCCCCGGTGACCGGCGGGTGGCCGACCGGCGACCGTCGCCCCCCGGTGCGCCGGCGGCCTCAGTCGATCCACGCCCCGGTCAGCGCGGTGACGGTGGTGCCGTCGGGGTCGGCGAGCTTCACCCCGACGAACTGCCGGGCCGGCGCGGAGGTCTGCACCCGAGGCGGCGGGGTCGGCCCGGTGACGGCCCGCACTACGACCGCCGCGGCGTCGGCGGGGGACTGCGCGGCGGCGAACGCGTCGTCGGTACGCCGCAGGTATGCCCGCAGCGCCGGCCCGTACGCCCCGACGGCGGTCACCGCCGCGTCCCGGTCGACGCCGACGTTGGCGACGAACTCGCTGGCCACCGCCCCGGGCTCGACCACGGTGACGGTGACCCCGACGGTGGCGGCGACCGGCGTGAGGGACTCCATGAACCCCTCGACGGCGAACTTCGCCGCACAGTACGCCTCGTTGAACGGCTGCCCGACCACCCCGCCGACGCTGCTGACGGTCACCAGCCGGCCCCCGCTGGCCCTCAGGTGCACCAGGGCGGCCCGGCTGACGTGCAGCACCCCGAAGAAGTTGACCTCCATGACGGCGCGGACCGCGTCCACGCCGTCATGCTCCAGGGTGCCCAGGTGACCGGCGCCGGCGTTGTTGACCACCGCGTCGAGCCGCCCGTACCTGTCGACGACGTCGGCGACGGCGGCGGTGACCGACGCCGGGTCGACCACGTCCAGGTGCCGTACGTCGATCAGGTCGGCGACGCCGGCGGCCTCGGCGGCGGCCCGCAGCCGCGCGGCCCGGGACACGTCGCGCATGGTCGCCACGGTCCGCCAGCCGGCCCGCGCGCAGCCCAGGGCGGTCTCCAGTCCGATGCCGCTGGAGGTGCCGGTGATCAGGACGGTCTGTTCGCTCATTGCTGACCTTCTTCCGGGGGACGACTGTGCGTGGGCGTCGACCCGGGTCGGGGTGACGACGGGCGGCTGTGGATCCGGCTGGTGTCGACGGGACGGCCCGGGTCGACGTGCCGGGGGCTGTCGGGTTCGTCGGGGCGCAGCGGCACCAGGGTGTCGGTGATCGCGTCGACGATCCGGTCGGTGCCCTGGCGGGCCGCGCCGGGCGCGGTGGGGGAGAGGTCCCGCAGGTCCAGTGGCGCGCCGAAGCGGACCCGGATCACCGGCCGGCGCAGCAGTGCCCGGCCCAGCCCGCGCAGCATCCCCCGGGGCGTCCGATAGGGCAGCACCTCGTGTGACCCCCACTGGGCGACGGGCACCACCGGGGCGCCGCAGGTCATCGCGAGCCGTGCCGTGCCGGTCTTGCCCCGTTCGGGCCACATGGCCGGGTCCAGCCCGATGCGGCCCTCGGGGTAGACCAGCACCACCGAACCGGCGGTGACCGCGGCGGCGGCGTCGTCGAGGGCCCGGCGTACGGCGGTGGTGCCCCGGTCGACTCGCAGGTGCCCGGCGTGACGCATCAGCGCGCCGAGCCCGGGGGCGCGGAACAGCCCTCCGGTGGCCATGAAGCGGGGCGCCATGCCCCGGGCCCGGCAGGCGGCGCCCAGGACGATGGGGTCGAAGGGGCTGATGTGGTTGGCGGCCAGGATCAGCGGCCCCCGACGCAGGTGCGCGGGCACGTCCCCGGTGACCTCCAGCCGGGCCAGCAGGGCGACGACCAGCCGGGCGAACAGTTGGGCGGCACGCCAGAACAGTGGTGGCTGCCAGCCGGGGCGCGGGGTGTCCATCAGTCGCCGATGGTCGCACGGGCACGGGGGAGGACCGGACCCCGGGTCGGGTGGCCTGCGGTGATCAGGGTCATTGGTCCCGGGTCGGGTCGTGACCCCCGGCCCTGCCCGTCGGGCTACGACACGCAGTAGTATCTACTACGTATCGTAGTATCAACGGCAGGGGGATCCCGGTGGACGCGTTGGACGTCGCCCGCTGGCAGTTCGGTGTCACCACCGTCTACCACTTTCTCTTCGTACCACTGACCATCGGACTGTCCGTCCTGGTCGCCATCCTCCAGACCCGATGGCACCGCACCGGCGACGAGAAATACCTCAAACTCACCAAGTTCTACGGCAAACTCTTCCTGATCAACTTCGCCATGGGAGTGGTCACCGGCATCGTGCAGGAATTCCAGTTCGGCATGAACTGGTCCGACTACTCCCGCTTCGTCGGCGACATCTTCGGCGCCCCCCTCGCCATCGAGGCCCTGGTCGCCTTCTTCCTCGAATCCACCTTCATCGGCCTGTGGATCTTCGGCTGGGACCGGCTCCCCCCACGCCTGCACCTGGCCAGCATCTGGGCCGCCGCCATCGGCACCAACCTGTCCGCCTACTTCATCCTCGCCGCCAACTCGTTCATGCAGAACCCCGTCGGCTACCGCTTCAACCCCGACACCGGCCGCGCCGAACTCACCGACTTCCCCGCCGTCCTCACCAACAAGGTCGCCCTGATCACCTTCCCGCACACCCTCGCCGGCGCCTTCCTCGTCGCCGGCTCCCTCGTCACCACCGTCGGCCTCTGGCACCTCATGCGCCACCGCACCAGCCCCGACACCGACGCCTACCGGTACGCCACCCGCTTCGGCGCCTGGGTCGTCCTGATCTCCGCCACCCTGGTCCTGCTCACCGGTGACATCCAAGGCAAGATCATGACCCAGGTGCAGCCGATGAAGATGGCCGCCGCCGAAGGCCTCTACACCACCGAGAGCCCCGCCTCGTTCTCCGTACTCACCATCGGCAGCCTCGACGGCAGCCGCGAAGTCTTCGCCCTCAAGATCCCCTACCTGCTGTCCTACCTCGGCACCGGCGACCCCCACGGCACCGTCCACGGCATCGACGACCTCCAGGCCCAGTACGCCAGCCAGTACGGCCCCGGCAGCTACACCCCGATCATCCCGGTCACCTACTGGAGCTTCCGCTTCATGATCGGCTTCGGACTCGCCGCCGCCGCCATCGCCCTGCTCGTCCTCTGGGCCCAACGCAAAGGCCGCACCCCCACCAACCGCTGGCTGCTGCGCGCCGGCCTGATCATGCCCGCCCTACCCCTGCTCGCGAACTCCTTCGGCTGGATCTTCACCGAAATGGGCCGCCAACCCTGGATCGTCTTCGGCGAAATGCTCACCCGCGACGGCGTCTCCCGCACCGTCTCCCTCACCGAAGTCCTCACCTCCTTCACCGCCTTCACCCTCATCTACGCCACCCTCGCCGTCATCGAATTCAAACTCCTCCTCCGCTACGCCCGCGCCGGCGTACCCGACATCACCCCCACACCCGACGACACCGACGACGCCGAGCGCCCGCTCGCCTTCGCCTACTGAGCCCCGGAGCCCCCCGTGGAACTGACCACCATCTGGTTTCTCCTCGTCGCCGTGCTCTTCACCGGCTACTTCATCCTCGAAGGCTTCGACTTCGGCGTCGGCATGCTGCTCCCCGTCCTCGGCCGCGACGACCGGCAACGCCGCGTCCTCATCAACACCATCGGCCCCGTCTGGGACGGCAACGAGGTCTGGCTCATCACCGCCGGCGGCGCCATGTTCGCCGCCTTCCCCGAGTGGTACGCCACCCTCTTCTCCGGCTTCTACCTACCCCTACTACTCATCCTGCTCGCCCTCATCGCCCGCGGCGTCGCCTTCGAATACCGCCACAAGCGCCCCGAAGCGACCTGGAAACGCCGCTGGGACCACGCCATCTTCTGGGGCTCCGCCATCCCCGCCGTCCTCTGGGGCGTCGCCTTCGCCAACATCCTCCGCGGCGTACCGCTCGACGCCGACCACGAATACGTCGGCGGCCTGCTCGACCTGCTCCACCCCTACGCCCTGCTCGGCGGCCTCACCACCCTCGGCCTGTTCCTCACCCACGGCGCGGTCTTCCTCGCCCTCAAAACCACAGGCGACATCCGCCACCGCGCCGGCACCCTCGCCGTCACCCTCGGCGCCGGCACCGCCGTGGCTGCCGTCGCCTTCCTCACCTGGACCCTCACCATCCGCTCCAGCCCGGCCGCCGTCGTGCTCGCCGTAGGCGCCGCCCTCGCCCTGCTCGGCGCCCTCGCCGCCGCCCGGGTACGCCGCGAAGGCTGGGCCTTCACCGGCACCGCCCTCGCCCTCGCCCTCGCCGTGGCCACCCTCTTCGCCGCCCTGTTCCCCAACGTCATGCCCTCCACCCTCGACCCCGCCGGCACCCTCACCGCCACCAACGCCGCCTCCACCCCCTACACCCTCAGAATCATGACCTGGGTAGCGGTGATCTTCACGCCGATCGTCCTCGCCTACCAAGGTTGGACCTACTGGGTGTTCCGCAAGCGAATCGGGGTACAGAACATCCCGCAACACTAGAAAGACGCGCGAGGGGCGCGGGGACGCGGGGCCGGTGCGAGGGGGTCGCACCGGCCCCGCAACGCATCCCCACACAAACCGATCGCCGCCCCACCCACCCACCGCTATCGTCGCCGCATGCATGCCCCACACGTCCGGGAACTCACCGACGACGACGCCACCGCCGCCTGGCACCTCGGCCGTACCACCTTCGGCTCCGACCCGCAACCACCACCACCGACCACCACCCCCACCCCCGGCACCACCCGCTACGGCGCGTTCGACCACACCGGCCGCCTCATCGGCAAAGCCGTCGACCTCCACCACGACCAGTGGTGGGACGGCCGCACCGTCGCCGCCGCCGACATCGCCAGCGTCGCCGTCACCCCCGAAGCCCGCGGCCGAGGCGTCGCCCGCGCCCTGCTCACCGCCCTGCTACGCGGCGCACACGACCGGGGCGCCGCCATCAGCGCGCTCTTCCCCACCGTCGCCGCCCCCTACCGGGCCTGCGGCTGGGAAACCGCCGGCACCCTACGCACCGTCGAACTACCCACCGCCCTGCTCACCCGCCACCAACCCACCCCACACCTCACCGTCCGCCCCGGCACCCCCGCCGACCTCACCACCGTCGACGACCTGCACACCACCACCGCCCGCCACCGCCGCGGCCTGCTCGCCCGCAGCGGACCCCTGCACGAGCACCACCGCGCCCGCCACACCACCGACGCCACCCTGCCCTACGACGGCCTCACCCTCGTCGAACACCACGGCCACCTGGTCGGCTACGCCGGCTGGAACCGCCGCGACGGCTACGGCGACCACGGCACCCTCACCGTCGAAGACCTCGCCGCCACCACCGCCGACGCCGCCCGCGAACTCGTCGGCATCCTCGCCAGCTGGCACAGCGTCGCCCCGACCCTGCGCCTGCCCCTGCTCCCCGGCGACCCCCTCACCCCCCACCTACCGGTGGAGAAGGCCCGCGAACACGAACAGGACACCTGGATGCACCGCCCCGTCGACGTCAGCCGCGCCATCCGCGACCGAGGCTGGCCGGCACACCTGCACGGCACCGCCACCTTCACCCTCGACGACCCCCTCGCCGACTGGAACACCGGCACCTGGCACCTGGAGATCACCAACGGCAGCGCCGACCTACGCCGCACCACCACCCCCGCCGACCTGCACCTCACCGTCCGCGGCTTCGCCCTGCTCTACACCGGCGCCGCCACCGCCCGCACCATCGCCCAGGCCGGCCTCCTGCACCACCCGACCGGCACCGACCCCGCCACCCTCGACCTGCTCGCCGCCGGCGGCCCGGCCCAACTCGGCGACTACTTCTGACCCGGCCCGCCGCACCACACCCCCCACCGCCGCGGAGACGCCCCGACCGCCACCCGAGCACGGGAAACCAGCCGTCGGGCCGCCCACCACGAACCGACCTCAGCGCGCCTCGCGCAACTCCGCCAACCGCGCCTCGATCTCCGCCAACTCGGCACGCAGCTTCTCCGCCTGCTGCTCCGCCTCCGACCGCTCCGCCGACAGGATCTGCTCCACCGCCTCCTGCACCCCCGGCACGTCCACCAGCGCCACCATCCGCAACGCCTCCGCCGGCTTCACCACGTACGGCTTCGCCAACGCCTTCGCCCCCTGCTGCGCCGCCACCGTCCACTCACCGTCGGCATACGCCAACGTCACCGTCAACCCCGCCGGCCCCTTCGGCTTCGCCACCTTCGCCGGCCGACGCGCCGCAGGCTTCTCCACCACCGGCACCGGCTCCGCCGCCGGCTCCTCCCGACGCTGCCCCGGCACCCGGGGCGTGTCCAACACGAACTCCGGCGCCGACTTCGACTCCACCTGCTCCACCACCGGCTCCGGCTTCGGCTCCGCCACCCGGCGACCCACACCGCGCGGCGCCACCGCCACATCAGCGGGGGAGAAGGGCAACTCGTCACGGCCGAACCGCACCACCACGAACTCGTCGGACACCGCCGGATCGGTCAGCTCCACCACCTGACCCACCTGCCCGGCGACCTGCCCCGCCGCCGCGGTGAACACCACCTTCGGCTTCCGCCCCGCCGCCAACGCCTCCCGGATGCCCCGCACCTCGTCCTCGGACAAACCCTGGTCCACCATCACAGCCCTCTTTCGTACACGTGTTTGATCCTGCCTTGATACCAGCCCACCACGACAACCGGAAGATCAGCCCCCCAGGACCCGCAACGCCTCATCGGCGTGCTCGTTCATCCCCAACTCACTGTGCACCACCGCCAGCACCCGCCGATCCACCCCGATCACGAACGTCATCCGCCGAGTGCTCAACGGCCCCAACGGCAACCGCCGCCGCACCCCGAACGCCTGCGCCACCACCCCGTCGACATCCGACAACAGCGGATAGTCGAACCCGTGCAACCGGGAGAACTCCGCTTGCCTCGCCACCGGATCCCGACTGATCCCCACCCGCTGCGCCCCCACCGCCGCGAACTCCGCCGCCAGATCCCGAAAGTGACAGCTCTCCGCCGTACACCCACGGGTCATCGCCGCCGGATAGAAGAACAACACCACCGGCCCCGACGCCAACAACTCCGACAACCGCCGCGGCGTACCCGTCTGATCCGGCAGCACGAAATCCTCCACCAGATCACCGACACTCACACCCACCACACACCTCCACCGATCCGTCCGAAACGCGGTGAGCGTAAGCGATCACCCCGCACACCACCGCGCCACCGCGCCACGTGACCGCCCACACCCTGCCCACCCCATCGGCCGGGCGGTACCGTCACACCACCGCACCACAGGCCGACAGGGAAGCAGGGCATTGACTCCGGTCACCGTCATCACCGGCGGCAGCCGAGGTATCGGCGCCGCCACCGCCCGACGACTCGCCGCCGAGGGCCACCACCTCGTCATCGGCTACCGCCGCGACCACGCCGCCGCAGCCACCGTCGTCGCCGACATCCACCGCCTCGGCCGCCGCGCCGTCGCCGTCCCCGCCGACACCACCGACCCGACCCACATCGACCGCCTCTTCACCGCCGCCGCCGAACTCGGCCCCCTCACCGCCCTGGTCAACAACGCCGGCGTCACCAGCCCCATCGGCCCCTTCACCGACCTGCGCCCCGACGACCTGCGTCGGGTCGTCGACATCAACCTCATCGGGTACGTCCTCTGCGCCCAACAGGCCGCCCGCCGCCTCACCCACGGCGGCGCCATCGTCAACATCTCCTCCGCCGCCGCCACCCTCGGCAGCCCGGGGGAGTACGTCCACTACGCCGCCGTCAAAGCCGCCACCGACACCCTCACCATCGGCCTGGCCAAGGAACTCGCCCCGCACGGCATCCGGGTCAACGCCGTCGCCCCCGGCATCATCCGCACCGACATCCACGCCGCCTCCGGCGCACCCGACCGCCCCGACACCGCAGCCGGCCGCATCCCACTCGGCCGCGCCGGTGAACCCGACGAGGTCGCCGGCGCCGTCGCCTGGCTGCTCGGACCCGACGCCACCTACACCACTGGCACCGTGCTGCGCGTCGCCGGCGGCCTGTAGACCGGTGGCCCGGGACGCACCGTCCCGGGCCACCGGTCACGCACGACACCGGACGGTCAGCCGGTGAACAACTTCGCCGCCGTCAGCACCGTCTGCACCACGCCGTAGCCCAACAGCGCCGACACCACCGACCAGGAAACCCACAACCGGGCCCGCTGCCCGCGAGGACTCCGCTCGTTCATCGTGTCCCACCCCTCTGCGTCGCCGCCATCTCCGTCTCCCGGTCACCGCCCGGCTCGTGGTACCGCTGCGGCACCGGACGAACCAGCAGGTTCGCCACGAAGCCCGCCGCCAGCACCGCGACCATCGTGAACAACGCCGGCCGGTACGCCGCCGCCGTCAACGTCCCCGGCTTGCCCTGCGCGTCCAGGAACGCATTCACGATCAACGGCCCGGCCACCCCCGCCGCCGACCACGCCGTCAACAACCGACCGTGGATCGCACCGACCTCGAACGTGCCGAACAGATCCCGCAGATACGCCGGAATCGTCGCGAACCCACCACCGTAGAACGACAGAATGACGCACGCGAGCAGCACGAACAACGCCGTCGCCGTCTGCCCTACCAGAGCCAGCAACGCGTACAGCACCATCCCCACACCCAGGTACACCAGGTAGATCGGTTTGCGGCCGATCACGTCGGAGGTCGACGACCAGACGAACCGACCGGCCATGTTGAACAACGACAGCAACCCCACGAAGCCACCCGCCGCGGCCACCGACACCGCCGAGGTGCCACCATCCCGGAAGAAGTCCTGGATCATCGGGCTGGCCTGCTCCAGGATCCCGATCCCGGCGGTCACGTTGCAGAACAACACCACCCACAGCAGCCAGAAGGCCCGGGTCCGCACCGCGTTCGCCGCCGACACGTTCGCCGTGGTCACCAGCGGTTTCGCCGCCACCTGCGCCGGATCGAACCCGGCCGGTCGCCAGTGCGCCGCCGGTACCCGGACGTTGAACACCCCGAACATCATGATCACGAAGTAACCGACACCGAGAGTGACGAACAACCACACCAGCGCCGACCCGGACGCCGTCGAGCCGGCGTCCGCCGGGTCGTACCCGGAGTCGTAGAGCGACAACAACTGGCGCGACAGGGGAGAGGCCACCATCGCCCCACCACCGAACCCCATGATCGCCAGACCGGTGGCCAGGCCGGGACGGTCCGGGAACCACTTGATCAACGTGGACACGGGGGAGATGTAGCCGATGCCCAGGCCGATCCCGCCCAGCACCCCGTACCCGACGTACAGCAGCCACAACTGCCCGGTGGCGATGCCCAGCGCGCCCACCCCGAACCCGGCGGCCCAGAAGCACGCCGAGACGAACATCGCCTTGCGCGGCCCGTTCGCCTCGACCCAGGTGCCGGCCACCGCAGCGGAGAGCCCCAGCATCACGATCGCGATACTGAAGATCACCCCGATCGCCGTCTGACTCGCGTCGAAGTGCGCGATCAGGGAGTTCTTGTAGACGCTCGTGGCGTAGACCTGGCCGATGCAGAGGTGGATCGCCAGCGCCGCCGGTGGGATCAGCCAACGGCTGTACCCGGGTGGCGCGACGGTGTGCCGACGGTCGAGTGCGGACAGCATGCTTGCTTCCTCTCCGGAACATGGCGGTGACGTGCACGTTTCATGCCCCCGCCGCACGCTGCGACCAAACCGGCGTCGCGCCCGGCGGTCACCCCGGTGAGCCGAACGGTCGTCCGGGCACACCCCGCTCCACAGATTCGATAATGCACATTATGTAAAGTAAGTCGGTCGGGACCCTCCTCCGGCGCGCCCCGCACCGCCGCATCCTGGTGCAGCTCCCGCAGGAGACCGGGCAGCCGAGACGGACCACATCCCCCGGGTCGACCCGGGGACGATGGCCGCCTGGACCGGCGGCGCGGCACCGGGGTGCCCGTCGGCCCGCCGAGCATCGGCCCGTCATGACCGGTGGCGGGTGCACCGCTCCCCTCCTCCCGGGTGGTCGGGAACCCGAGAAAGCTGCATAATATACCTTATGCATGATGAACGGGACGAATCGGTGGGGCCGCTCATCGAGGAGTTCCTCACCGCGCGGGCCACCCGCAAGCCCTCCCCGCACACCCAGGAGGCGTACCGGCGGGATCTGCGTACGGTCGCGGGATTGATCGGTGAGGAGCACGTCCCACCCCTGCCCGTCGACGAGTTGATGATCTCCGCCCTCTCCCCCAGGGTGATGCGTGCGGCGTTCGCCCGGTTCGCTGCTCCCCGGGCGGCGGCGTCGGTGCACCGGGCCTGGTCGAGTTGGAACGGTTTCTTCTCGTTCCTGGTGGCCGAGGGTGTGGTGGCGGGCAATCCGATGCCGGCGGTGGGGCGGCCCCGCACCCCGCTCCCCCAGCCCAAGCCGCTACGGGGCGAGGACACCCCTGAGGTGCTGCTGGCATCGGTGTCGCGGGAGGACGGGCGGCAGCGCGATCCGTGGCCGGAGCGGGACGTGGCGGTGCTGGCGTTGGCGCTGTGCGCGGGATTGCGCCTGGCGGAGTTGTTGGCGCTGCGGGTGTCGTCGGTGTCGGGGCGGGCCGGTGAGCGGCGGGTGTCGGTGGCCGGTAAGGGTGGCCGGCCGAGGGTGGTGCCGGTGGAGCCGGAGTTGGACGAGGTGGTGTCGGCCTATCTGGAGAGCCGGCGGCGGCGGTTCGGGGCGCGCAGCGTACGCCCGGACGGGGTGTTGTTGGTGGATCGGCGGGGTGAGCCGTTGCGCCGTGGCGGGTTGCAGTACCTGGTGGATTCCTGTTACCGGCGGGCGGGGATCACCGATCGGGTGCCGGCGGGGGCCCGGTTGCACGCGTTGCGGCACACGTTCGCCACCCGGTTGGCCGAGGACGGGGCGGGGGCGGCGGAGATCATGCGGTTGCTGGGGCATGCGTCGTTGGCTTCGTCGCAGACGTACATCGAGGTGACGGCGGGTCAGCAGCGGGCGGCGGTGCGGTCGAACCGGACGCATCGGGTGCTGGTGGGGTTGGTGTCGGACCGGTGCTAGCAGCGGTGGGCGGTGGTGTGGGGGTGGTTGCCGTGGCCGATAGCATGGGGAACACGAGTTGCTTCGCGGCGTGGCGTACCCGCGGCTGAGAGTCGGCTTGCCGCTGCTTTCGGCCGCCAGTTGACGTCCTGGGTGGTGCAGCCGGCGCGGCGAAGCGGCAGTGTCGCGATCCTCGCCGTGTCGGTGGGGCACCGACGGCACGGGCATCGTCCTGTGTGAGCATGCGTTCTGATCCGTGCCGGGGGCGGTGGGTGCCGCCCCCGGTTCCGGTCGGTGGGCTGCGGCACGGGCGGGTCGTCACCCGTGTGGGTTTCGTAGCCGGGTGAGTGACCGGTGGAGCCATTCGGCCATGAGGGCGCGTTCGGCGTCGGTGAGTCCGGGCAGGTCGGGTGCCGCTGCGGCGAAGGTCACCGTGACGGCGCTGATGGTGGGGTCGGGTGTGACGGGGGTGGTGGTGAGGATGCTGCCGAGCACGGCGTCGAACATGGCTTTCTCCAGCTCGGCGTCGCGCTGCGGGGCGGGTGTCTCCAGCAGGGCGAGGATGACGCCGGTGCCGGCGGCGTGGATCATCATGGTGGCCCGTTGTTCGTCGACCCGGAGCAGTCCGGCGGTGGCGAGGCGGCGGACCCGGGTCCGTAGCACCTCGATGCCGGCGATGGTCGCCGGTGAGAGGTCGTCCGGTCCGCGGGTGCCGAGGAGCCGGAACAGTTCGGGGTTGGCCAGGCCGAACTCGACGTGGGTCCGCCATCCGGAGCGCAGGTCGGCCACCGGGTCGCCGGTGTCGTGGGCGGTGATCGTCTTGGTGGCGACGTGGGTGGCCAGTACGTGTTCGGCGACGGCGTCGACGAGGCCGTTCTTGTCGCCGAACAGGCGGTAGATGGTGGGTGCCTGGACGCCTGCCGCGTGGGCGACGGCCCGGGTGGTGACCGCGTGGGCGCCGTTTTCGCGTAGCAGCCGGGTGGCGGCTTCGACGATGTCGGATCGGACGCCGTCGCGGGGTGGGGTGGCCGGGGTCGCGGTCATGAATCGATGCTAACAGAGCATTGTTATCGCTGAGATATCGGTGCTAACGTCGCCGGCGTATCAGTGGATCGGCCAAGGAGTCGTCATCGTGTTCGTCATCACCGGCGCCACCGGCCAGCTCGGTTCCCGGATCGTCGACCAGCTGCTCACCCGGGTTCCCGCCGACACCGTGGGGGTGAGCGTGCGCGACGTCGACAGGGCCGCCCACCTGGCCGCCCGTGGGGTGCGGGTGCGTGGCGGGGACTTCACCGAGCCCGCCACGCTGGAGCACGCCTTCGCGGGGGCCGACCAGGTGCTGATCGTGTCGGCCGCCATTCGCGGCGGCGGTGCGGTAGCCGCGAACCGCGCCGCCGTCGACGCCGCCCACGCGGCGGGGGCCAGGCGGATCCTGTACACCAGTCACCAGGCTGCCGCCCGGGACTCCCTCTTCCCGGCCCAGCTCACCCATGCCGAGACCGAGGAGCATCTGGCGGGGCTCGGTGTCCCCTTCACCGCTCTGCGCAACGGTTTCTATGCCAGCGCCCTGCAGTTCGCGATCGGCGACGCCCGGCGGACCGGTCGCCTGGTGGCGCCGGCCGACGGTCCGGTGTCCTGGACCGCGCACGCCGACCTGGCCGAGGTCGCCGCCGTCGCCCTGACCGAGGAGGGGGTCCTCGACGGGGTCACGCCCCCGCTGACCGCCCGGGAGCTGCTCGACCTCGAATCGGTGGCTGGCATCCTGACCGACCTCACCGGGCGGACGATCTCCCGGATCGTCGTCGGGGACGACGAGTGGAGGTCGGCCGCCGTGGGACGCGGCATGCCGGAGGCGGCCGCCGACTTCACCCTCGGCATGTACCGGGCGGCACGACGGGGGGAGTTCGCCGTCACCGACCCGACCCTGGAGGCTCTCCTGGGTCGGCGTCCGACGCCCGCCCGGTCGGTGATCGAGGCCCTCGCCGCCGCCTGAGGGGCCACGGGTACGGGTGGGTCGGTTCCCGCAGGACGTGCGGCCGCGGCCGGTGGGAGGATCGCCGTATGCCCATCGAGCAGTGGCTGTCCGGGGACGGGGTACGGGAGACCGTCGGCGAGCTGACCCGCGTGCTCGGTCCGTACTCCGACCGGGACTGGAGCGGTCCCGCAGACCCGCGCCTGGCACTGGGGGCCATGCGACCCGCCCGGTTTCGCCGCGATGGGCATCGCCGAGATGCTGCTGCACACGTACGACATCACCAGGGGGTTGGGGGTGGGTTGGCGGCTGCCGGCGGCGCCCAGCGCGGCGGTGCTGCGGCGGCTCTTCCCCGACGCCCCGGCCGGTGACCCGTCCGACGTGCTGCTCTGGGCGACCGGTCGGACCGCCCTACCCGGCCTGCCGCGTCGTGCCTCGTGGAGCTGGCGGGCCGCGCGGGGTTGAGGCCGGTCAGCCGTCGCGCAGCGCCCGCCGGTAGGCACCGGGTGTCGTGCCGACCTGGGCGCGGAAGCGGCGACGCAGGTTGGTCGCCGAGGTGAGACCGACGCGGGCCGCGACCGCGTCCACCGGCAGGTCCGTCTCGGCCAGCAGGGTACGCGCCGCGGCCACCCGGCGGGCCAGCAGCCATGCGCCGGGGCTGGTGGCGAACCTGTCGGTGAAGCGTCGGGCCAGGGTGCGGGGTGACACCTGGAGCTGCGCGGCCAGGTCGGTCACCGACAGGGGGCTGCCCAGCCGCGCGTCGACCCAGCGGGCCAACCCGTCCAGGGGGTCCTCGGGCGGCGGGTGGGTGCCGTGTGACGCGCGGTGCGGGGTCATCGCCAGGTACCGGGCGACGAGTGCGGCGTGCGCGGCCCCGTGGTCCCGGGCGAGCAGGTGCAGGCACAGGTCGACGGCGGCGCCGGCGCCGGCGCTGGTGGCCACGTCGCCGTGGTCCACGAAGGGTGTGTCCGACTCCACCCGTATCGCGGGGAACTCCTGCCGGAGCCGGTCGGCACGTGCCCAGTGGGTGGTGGCCGACCGGCCGTCGAGCAGTCCGGTGCGGGCCAACGCGAACGTCCCGCCGCAGAGGGCGACCAGGCGTGCTCCGCGTTGGTGGGCCTGCCGCAGCGCGCGGGACACCTGCGGGGACGGCGGTGTCTCCACCGGTGTCCAGCCCGGGATGATCACGGTGTCGGCGGACCGGACGGCCGAGAGGTCCCGGGGCACCGACATCGCGTATCCGGCGGTGGTGGGTATGGGGCCGGGTGTCTCGGTGGCCACCTCGAACGTGTAGTGGCGGGGTGTGCCGGGTGGGACGGTGTCGAAGACCTCCACCGCGCAGCCGAGTGCGAATGCGGGTTGCACCGGCCGGACCAGGGCGACCACGTGATGCATGGCAGGAAAGTACCCCATGTTGTCGGCGCGGGTCCTGTTCCGGTACGGCGGATGCCGGCACGGTGGGAGGCGTGCATCCTGAGATCCTGGCCCAGGAGGGCTACTGTTCCGTCGCGGTCGAGGCGTCCCCGGTGCGGGAGGTGTTTCCCGGGGTCCGGCTTCGTCCGTTGTGGACCGGGCCGGGTGGGGCGCAGGCCGCGGTGTTGGAGATGGATCCGGGTAGTTCGTGGCCCCGCCGTGACGTGCACGACCCCGGTCCGGAGGAGGTGTTCGTGCTGACCGGGACGTTCCACGACGGTGCGCGCGACTATCCGGCGGGGACGTTCCTGCACGCTCCGGCCGGGTCGTGGCATGTGCCCGCGACGGTTACCGGCTGCACGCTGTTCCTCTTCTACCCGGCGGGTTGACCGCCGGTGCGTGCGCCGCGGGTGGTGGTCAGGCCCGTCGCCACGGCCAGCGCCACCGTCGCCGGGGGCGCGTGGAGGGTGGTGGCGGTGCCGCGGTGGCGACGGCGGTGTTCCGGGTGGCGCGGTGGGCCTGCCACTGGCGCAGCACCGCCTCGGTGTCGACGGGGCGGACCACCACCCGGGGGCCGGAGGGGAACCGCAGCCAGTCGACGATCTCCCGGTTGAGTAGTCCGACGAATTCCCGTACCGACTGCTCGGTGTGGAGGTCGCGAACCTCGGCGGGGAGCTGTTCGACCCGGCGGCGCAGCTGCAACGGGGTGGGCAGCAGCAGGTCGGTGGGCAGCGCTTCCCGTTCCAGGAAACTGGTGATCCACCAGGACTCGTCGTAGGGCAGGTCGCGGCCGGGGAGGGGTTTGCCCGTACCGGGCAGATTGTCGAATTCGCCTCGTTTTTGGGCGCTGCGGATCTGTGCCTCGACCGCCGCTTCCCACGCGTCCACCATCGCCTGGACACCTCCCCGCGCCCACCGTATCCGCCCTGGCCGTCACCGGTGCAGCGTCGGCGGGGCGGGGGGCATTCCCGCCGGGGTGTCTGAGGGGTGGTGTCGGACGTGGCGGTGCCCGTCGCGGGGGAACGGCGGTCGGGCGGGTAGCACCTCGACGAAGGCGTATCCGCTTTTCTGCGCGACCCGGCAGGATGCCGGGTTGTCCACCTGGTGCAGCAGTTCCAGGCGGCGTAGCCCGGTCGCGGTGAAGCGGGTGAAGGCCCATCGGCTCACCGTGTCCACCGCCCGGGGTGCCACTCCCCGGCCGCGTGCCGGGCCGGCGGTCCAGTAGCCGACCTCCGCGTCGGGGCGTCCCGGCACCACGTCCTTGAGCAGGACGCAGGCCACCAACCGCTCGCCGCCGGGGGTGGGTTCGCAGACGGCGAAGCTGAACCGGCGGCGCGCCGCCCAGCCCTGCCGGTTGTCGGCCACCCATTGTCTGGCCTGTGTCGGGGTGGTCAGCGGGTGGCGGGTCCGGGCCCGCAGTTCCGGATCCCGGTAGACCTGGACCAACGCGTCGACGTCGTCGTCGCGCCAGCAGCGCAGGACCAGTCCGGGGGCGGTGGGGGTGGGGGCGGCCCGCAGGGTCACAGACATCTGTGCAGTGTGGCCGGTGCCCGTTCCCGGCCGGAACCCCTGCGGTGGGCGGTGCGGCGTCGGGTCGTGCGGTGACGGGGCGTTCCGGGTGCGGTCGGGCGGCGTAGGGTGCCGGGCAGGGATAACGCACGGGGGATGTCGATGGTCACGGTCGGTGCGGTGGTGGGGATCGCTCTGGTGGCGCTCGGTCTGGTGCTCACGCCGGGGCCGAACATGGTTCACCTTGTGTCCCGGTCGGTGGCGCAGGGTCGTCGGGCCGGGTTGGTGTCCCTGTTGGGGGTGGCTGCCGGGTTCGGGGTCTATCTGGCGGCGGCCGTTGCCGGTATCGCCACGGTCTTCGTGCTGGTGCCGCCGCTGTACACGGCGGTGAAGCTGGCCGGTGCGGGGTATCTGCTGTGGTTGGCGTGGCGGACGGTGCGTCCGGGTGGGCGGTCGGCGTTCGTGCCGCAGGCGTTGCCGGTGGATCGGCCGCGGCGGTTGTTCGCCATGGGGTTGCTCACCAATCTGCTCAATCCCAGGCCGGCGACGGCCGGGCCACGGCCGTCGGTAATTTCCGGTTCACCGGGCCGTCCACGGCGGCCACGGCCAGCCCGATCGCGTAGAACATCACCGACAGGTTCATGTCGGTGAACCCGTAGAACGGGGCGAGGGCCAGTGCGACGACCGGGACCACGCTCAGCCACCGGCCGGCGGCGGACACCGCGGCGGCGGTGCTGCGGACCAGCACCACGAGCAGGGTCAGCAGCGTCAGCAGGGCCGGGATGCCGTGGCTGTACATGGTCAGCCAGACCTGGCCCTGGGTGCCGAGCGGCTCCACGCCGGTGGTGGTGTCGACGCTGCGGGGGGCGCCGTAGCCGAGCAGCGGCGAGTGCAGGACCGCGTCGAGGGTCTGCCGGTAGAGGTCGGCGCGGTCCCGGGTCGAGTCGGTGTTCTCCACCCGGCTCATGATCATGTCGCCGACCGGGACGACCAGGGTTACCACCCAGGCCACGGCCATGCCGGTGGTGATCGTGCCGATGAGCCGGACGTCACCGCGCAGCAGTGCGCGCAGCCCCAGGTAGACCAGGCCCACGCCGAGGCCGATGAACATTCCCCGGTTGAGGGTGAGGAACGCCGGCACCAGGGCCAGCGGCAGGGACGCCACCAGCACCCGGCGCAGCGGGCCGGTACGCACCGCCGACAGGTACGCCAGTACGCATGGCACGAGCAGTGCGAACCCGGTCCCCCAGTTGTTGGTGTACGGGTACGGGGCCGCCGTCCGGTAGTACGGGTTGCGGCCGGTGGGGTTGAACTCGGTGGCGTGCACGTGGGTGACCGACCGGATCATCCGCTGCCCGGTCAGCCCGTCGGGCAGCAGCGACTCCATCGGGGTGGTCAACGCCAGGCGGGGGGCCAGCACTCCGACCCAGCCGAGCGCGACCATCGCCAGCCAGAAGAACAGCACCGGCTGGAACAGCCGTTCCCAGCGCGCCCCCTGCCGCGCGGCGGTGTAGACGTACAGGTAGACCACGAGGGCGGTCAGCACGAAGCCCAGCCGTAGTCCGTAGACGAGCAGGCCGGTGGCCTTCTCCAGGCGGGTCGCGCTGACCAGGATGAGCCCGACGAGGACGAACCACAGCGCCGAGCCGGGCGGCCACGTCACCCGGCCATGGGCGAGCAGGACCACCGCCAGCAGTATCCCGAACAGCGTCCAGCCCAGGTAGAGGCCGCCGAGCAGCCACCACAGCGGCATCGCCGCGAACATCACGTACAGCGGCCAGAGTGGCAGCACCCGCGGCGGCGCCGTGTTCCTCGTTCCCACCGGGGCAAGGCTAGGCCGGCACGTGCGGTTCGGTCATCGGCGGGACGGCTGTGACGGGTCGCACCGTGTGGTGGGGCCGCGGGGTCCGGTCACCGGAGGCGTTCACGGATCACCGCCGTACCGCCGGCGGGCAGGGTCGTCTGCCCGTCGGTGGGGGTGCCGGTGAGCAGGTCCACCCCGTCGGTCGGTACCCGTTGTGGCCGGTCGGTGTGGTTGAGCAGGAACAGCCAGCTGGCCTGGGGGTGGGCGCGGCGGATGGCCTCCACGCCGGGTGGGGCGTCCGGGTGGACCGGGTGTGCGCCGGCGGTGCGGGCCGCCTCGGTGATCAGCCGCCGGTAGGTGTTGTCGTCGGGTCGGGTCGACAGGTACCAGGTGGTGCCGGTCCCGGTGCCGGCCCGGTGCCGGGTCACTGCCGGTCGGCCGTCGAGCACCCCGCCGACGTACGTGCAGACGGTGTCGGCGCCGTGTGGGTGGACGGTTTCCGACCAGATGTGGCCGGTTCCACCGCCGGAGAGGAGTACCTGTTCGTCGGCGGCGAGCGGGTGGAACTCCTCCACCCGGAGGCCGAGGAGGTCGCGGTAGGCGCCGGGGTAGCCGCCGAGGTGGATGCGGGCGTGGGGGTCGGCGACCCCGCTGAGGTAGCTGACCAGCAGGTGCCCGCCGGCGTCGACGTGGGTGCGGACCCAGTCGACGGTGGTTTCGTCGGCCAGGTAGAGGGCGGGCAGGACGAGTAGCCGGTAGGGGTCGAGGGGGTCGCCGGGGACGATCACGTCGCAGGCGTATCCGGCCCGCCAGAGTGCCCGGTGTGCGGCGGCCAGTTCGGCGTGGCCGTCGAGCAGTGTGGAGGGCATGCCGGGGTGGCGTAGTGCCCAGCTGCTGGCGGCGTCCCAGGCCAGTGCGATGTCGGCGGTCACCTCGCCGGCGGTGACCTCGGCGAGTCGGGCGAGGGTGTCGCCGAGGCGTACCGATTCGCGGAAGGTCCGGCTGTCGGGGCCGGTGTGCGGGACGAGGGCGGAGTGGAAGCGTTCTGCGCCGCCGGCGGGGGCGCGCCATTGGAAGAACATCGCCCCGAGGGAGCCGCGGGCGATGTGGGAAAGGCTATGTCGGGCGGTTCGGCCGGGTTCTTTGGTGTGGGAGCGGCCGGTGGTGTGGATCTGGCTGGCGGCGCTTTCCATGAGGAGCCAGGTGGCCGGGGTGGCGGGTCGGTCGGGGGTGGTGGGG